>NZ_JBKHHI010000320.1:0-7824 GCF_046539235.1 Coleofasciculus sp. | reverse complement strand
ATTGGTCATTGGTCATTGGTCATTGGTCATTGGTCATTGGTCATTGGTCTTATGTGACTGCTCAAACATCCGTTGAATAACCCGAACCCATTTTAACTGAAACACGATGCAGGATTTTGGCAACATCCTAAACAACCAGGTGCTACTGGTTGCGCTGATTGCTTGTTTAGTGGCTCAACTCCTTAAGCTACTGGTCGAGTTAACGAAGGATCGAAAATTTAATCTCCGCACCCTGGTGACGACTGGCGGGATGCCTAGCGCTCATTCAGCCTTGGTTACCGCCTTGGCTGCGGGTGTGGGACAAACCATTGGATGGGCGTCTCCTGATTTTGCGATCGCGACGATTTTTGCAATCATTGTTATGTACGATGCCGCAGGCGTTCGACAAGCCGCAGGTAAGCAAGCTCGTATCCTCAATCAAATTATTGATGAGTTATTTCAAGAAGGCAAAGAGTTTAATGAGGATCGCCTGAAAGAATTGCTGGGGCATACCCCCTTTCAAGTGATTGTGGGTTCAATGTTAGGGGTACTTATTTCTTGGTTAGCTGCCCCAGCTTATTGTTTTTAGGGTTTTTGGTTGACTGGCAGCCCGGTTTATGATATCGAGGCTAAAGAGGCAATTGGGTCAGGAATTGTATCCGATGGTGCTTGAAATTCTCCAGTTTTGACGAATTCTAAGCGCAGCTTCAACCAAGTGATAAATTTAGGGTTGGTTGAAATAATAGCGGCAGTAGGTTGAGGACATTCTTGTTTGACTTGCGCCATTTCTGGAGCTTCTAAAAATGCGGGTTGTTTGACCAGCCAAAAGTCAATCTCTTTTCCCTTATCTTGGTAGTCTTTGGTTCGTTCTCTGAGAACTTCTTCAAAGGGTTCTTCTTCAAGTAAGAAGCGTTGACTGGCGACTAGGTAGTAATAAGTTTGCATGGTTTTAATTGGCTGATTGGGAACGTTTTGAATGTGTAGGGGCGGGTTTCACGACTATCATCTCTTTTTGACCCAGATGTAACTAAACCCGCCCCGATCAATTGAGAGAGTTTTGACCTTCACTTCGCTAGTCGGGCATGGTTTTAACCTTAGTGAGGGCGGGTTTTGTTGTTCCGTTATCGGTGAGATAGGGCGGGTTTTGTTGTTCCGTTATCGGTGATAAAGGCGGGTTTTGTTGTTCCGTTATCGGTGATAAAGGCGGGTTTTGTTGTTCCGTTATCGGTGGGGAGGGCGGGTTTTGTTGTTCCGTTAGTGGTGAATAGCGAAATTTAGTCCCTAAACCCGCCCCTACAGATTCCCTCAACCCGCCCCGACGATTGGCAGATGTGTCATGGTATGTGTGGAACATTACTGTTGACTTAACTCCCTTTATCCTTTCTCCGCATAGCTTGCTTCATCTCCCGAACTGCCCGTTCTAATCCAACTAGCGAGGCTCGTGCGATAATGCTATGACCAATATTAAGTTCTTCCATACCTTCTAAACAAGCCACTGGGTAGACATTCCAATAGGTTAAACCATGACCTGCATTCACCCGCAACCCAGCCGCGATCGCATCTTGGCATCCTTTGGCTAACAGATCCAGTTGCGTTTGGCGACTAGCTTCGTCTTTGGCTTCTGCATACGATCCGGTATGCAGTTCAATAAACTTGGCGTTAATTGCCGCCGATGCTTCTATCTGGGCAGGATCAGCATTGATAAATAGACTAACGGGAATCCCCGCATCTTGCAACTGAGCCACCACCTCACCCAGGCGCGATTTTTGACCCGCAATATCTAATCCTCCCTCAGTTGTGACTTCCTCCCGCCGTTCCGGAACTAGGGTAATATAATCAGGTTTAATATCGAGTGCGATCGCGATCATTTCTTCGGTTGGTGCCATTTCCATATTCAGGTGAGTTCGCACCGTCTGACGCAAGAGTCGGATATCCCGATCTTGGATATGGCGTCGATCTTCCCGCAGGTGCGCGGTAATTCCATCCGCACCCGCTAATTCGGCTAACACCGCCGCCGCCACGGGATCGGGTTCCACAGTGCGCCGCGCTTGTCGAATTGTGGCGATGTGGTCAATATTGACGCCAAGGGTTAGCACTCGTGTTTTTCTCCTGAAACCGTTTTCTCTACAACCCTTTATTGTATCCGAAAGTATCATAGAACTATCAAATTGATTATAACGGTGAACCTTTACCTCCTGCTGATCCAACTACTGCTGAGTGGATTGATGGGCTGCTACAGGAGAACCAATTACGTTCTATGCATTAGTCACATCGTTCTTGGCGTTGAAAAACAGAAACAAGTAAGACAATCAACATTGTAAACAATACTCTTTTGAATTGGGTCAGGTCGCCCTGTCCTACTCTATAATAGATGCAAGCTCTTATTCCTATATCATGACTGTCCCAATAACTATTAACTTACCCGAAGGTTTAGTTGAATCGGCTCAACGTCTTGGAGAAGCTACAGCGCGAAATATCTCAGACGTTTTAGTTGATACGCTAGAGATTATTTTGCCAACTTTTAATAACTTTTCAGAAATCAACATTAATTCAGAAATTTCTCAGCTTTCCAATGAGGATATAATTGAGTTAGCTAATTTAAAAATGGATGCCAATCAAAACCAACGTCTCGGAGAACTCCAAGCTAAAGGAAAATATACTGGATTGACTGAATCAGAACGCTATGAGCTATTAGTTTTAATGTCAATTTATCAAATTGGTCAATTCAGAAAATCAGCCGGATTAGCTGAAGCCGTTCGACGAGGATTAAAAAGTCCTTTATTACCATGAGTTTTATATCTGAAACTCTACGCCAAAAAGTTCGGCAAAGAGCAGAAAATCGCTGTGAATATTGCCTCAGCCATCAAGATTATATTATGGGTAGATTGCAAATTGATCATATACAACCTCTAGCAAAAGGAGGACTTGACACGGAAGACAATCTATGTTTAGCCTGTGAACTATGTAATCAATATAAGTGGGTACAAACGGTTAGTGTAGATTCTCAATCGGGGGAAACAGTCTCTTTATTCAATCCTCGTCAACAGGAGTGGAGAGAACATTTTACTTGGAGTACAGAGGGAACAGAAATTATCGGCTTAACGGCTTGTGGTCGAGCGACAATTTCTGCCCTAAGATTAAATAATAATTTAGCTGTTATTGTGCGTAAAAATTGGGTGAAAGCGGGTTGGCATCCACCAAACTAAAATCATCAACTCCTCCCTAATTTAGTGGCTAAACCCGCCCCTACAATTGACTTATACAACTTGTTTGTAACACGACAAATCTCTCCATCTGAAACACCGAACAATCCTCAACTACCCCAGCTAATGCTGGAGGGATTCCCTGAGTTAGCCTCTCTTGCGCCTCTAACGTGACAGGTTGATAATCTCGCAGCCAATCATGATTGGCTAAATATTCTGGCGTGAAGGCAGTATTGTCTAATAGCCAAAAGTCTACTCCATAGCGTTGAATAAACTGTTTCACTTCCTCTAAATCTGAACTATACTGAGCTTGAATCAGGTCAGTTGTGCGTTGGCGAAATTGACGATAATATCCCCAATGATAAGGAATCGCATATTCCCGACCGACTAAAATAGAGCGTTGGGCAAAGGTGGGTAGGTTATCTGCCTCTTCTGATACTGAAGCAATTAAACTGTCTTTGGGTTGCTGTTGGAAAAATTGATACAAATCGGGAAAATGACCATTTTTGTATTTGGTTAAGGGAAAGGGTTCCACTAAGTAGGGATAGAAAAGTAACACTGCGGCGATAAAGCTAATTGTTAGGTAGTGGTAAAATCTGAGTTTTGAGTAGGGGCGGGTTTCTCTGTTATCGTTTTTCTTCGCATAGCTGTCACTCAACCTGCCCGGGCAGAGATTTTTGAATTTTAAATGGCAATCTATTCTCAAAATAGCATCCAGGACGATTACTAAAACCATTCCGGCTGATACGGATAAAAGAATGCGAAAGCTATGTTCTGTATAACGACTGGGAAGATGCAGGTTAAATAGTAGCAGATGGGCAAGGATGAACATTAATAGAGATGCCCAAAAGACTTGAACTAATACTCTTATATGAGGGGAAATAGATTTAACTAGGGGGAATGAGTTAGGATATCGGATTAGAAGGGGTAGTAGTATGCCTAAGGCTAAAGTTGCGGGTCTAACGAAGCCTACGTCTAATAACCCACTGCGGGGACTCAGGAAAAAGAAATACCAGGGATTATTACTGAAAAAATAACTGCGTCCAGTTCCCCAAAATTCTGGTAACTGTTTGGCTTGAGTGGCGGTGATAACTGGATCGAATTTTCCGGGGATTAGGGCGTAGCTGGAAATGGCGATTATTGTTACGATTAGACCGATCGCGGATAGGTAATGGGGGCGTAGATTGACGGTTTTTGGGAAACGCAGAGGGGCGCAGAGGTAAGCGCAGAGGGGCGCAGAGGTTCGTCGAAGTGAGTTTTTTGTGGTAAAGAGTTGCAGGATAAATAGGGCGGCACAAATTAATAGGTATTGGGGATAGAATAGGGCTAAGAGGATGATTGTGGTTAGGCAAGGTAGTAGAGATTGGCGTAGTAAGTAGTATAAGAAGGCGAGGAATAGGGGGTAAACAAAGGCTCTGGGTGTGGCTGAGATGAGATCATCTTTCATCCAAAGACTTTGGTTAAGCAACACTGTGGTGATGAAGCCAGCCGCAGGTACGGGTAGGAGTTGGAGGGATATGCCAAAACAGTAGCCTGTCGCGATCGCACCGAGAATTGGCGGTAAGAGTTTGTTGAACAAGAAGGGATGAATGCCTAAAGCGGCGGCTATTCGGTAAAGGGTAGTATATCCCACAGGGGCAACGGATTGGAAATAATCGGCGATTAAGTCATCGGGAAATAATTCGCGATCAATGAACCGTTGCATCCAAAAGACATGCTGGCGGGCGTCGTCTTGAACGATGTAGGGATGACTAAATGCTTCTCTCAGGGCTAACCCACTGTAAATCGCGGCGATGATTAAACTTAAACTGAACCAAAATAAAACGTGAACCGTTAACCTTGTTGATCTAGGTTGAGTTAAAACGTTTGGCAGAGGTTTACGTCGCATAAAATGGTAAAGATTTAAGTCTGGTTATTGGTTGCTGTTAGGGCGCACGTCTATGCGCCCCTACAACTATTCACCGATTATGGAGAACATAGGATAGTTCTAAGTTTTTTGGGAATCTCTTCAAAATGCTCTAACAAAAAATCCATAATTGCCAGATGGCGCAAATCAGCAGGTTTAGGAGGGCGATGTCCTTGACCTTGGTTAAACCAACATTGTACGGTTCCCAGGGAGCGATCGCAAATATGAGAAATTTGCTCATAGGTGACATCCCATTTGGCATAAAAGTCCCGTGGCGTCATCGCGAATTGGCAGTAACAGTAAAGATCAATGATGTATTCTTCACGTTGAGTAATTGGGCGAGGTTGGTGTGGATAGTGGGTATTGTAGCGTCCCCTGGGACTATGCAGAGATGGGGTGACTATTGCACGGCGAGAATGGGTTGGATAAAGGTATGAATTGCCATTATCCTCGCTGGCTGCAACAGTATCAGGCATTTTTTCTAAGTCATCTTCCCAAGCCATATCTGCGGTGATCCAAGCCGCACTGGGCGAATCGGGGGCGAGTTGAATCAGGTAGCATACCGTCCACTGATTGCCATCGTGATTATATTCATAGAAGCGTCCCAGAATCACGCCCCAGTCAGGATTTGGGGTTTTCCATTGGACGCGATCGCCTTCTTGGTAGCAGGGGGTGGGGAAAGTGTTGATTGTTGTGTAGGGGCGGGTTTCACTACTATCGTTTCTTGTTTCCCCAGATGTGACTAAACCCGCCCCGACTGAGTGTGAATTCATCTCCCTCATCTCCTCACCATGACGCAGGGTATTTAATGCGCCAGCAATAAGTTTACCGTTGAGGCTTTGAGTCAACTGCTGAATAAATAGCTTGGCGATGATTTTGACTTCAGCATCCGTCAGATGCATTTGGGATGCATCGAAGTCAACGTCGCTGTAGTGCTTGAGGTAGGAGAGGAGTTGAGTAACGCCAACATTCTCTAAAGCTGGTTGGGCTGTGGTTTCGGCGGTGTATGAGGTATCGAATTGAGGCGGTAGATGTCTCATCGTATTTTGTTATTATTTGTACTTGTGACAATAATATAACAAAACAAACAAAAAAACACTCTTTTCTCTCAAAAAAAAGAGCAAAGGGAAACAATTTGCGCCAAAAACGTAGGGTGGGTTAGGCGGAATTCAATCAAAGCGAATAACCATTCAATGAAATATCCGCCGTCACCCACCGATGTTCAGGTGGGGAATTTTAAAAAGCCATTAAATTAAGGGTGCCACGCCACTACAAACAATTACATCGCCGTTCCTAATATGCTACTGTTAAAGACTTGTTTCACGGTGAGTTGTAACTCTGGAAAGATAGAGGATACGAGCAAATCCTCTCCCCGAAATAATTGCTTTTGATACTCGTCTTCAACTAAATTGCAAATAGTCATAGTTGGCTGTTTGGGTTTACCAATATACTCTCGACCACCAATTCCTAGGTAGTCCACAATCCAATATTCAGCCACCCCTAAAAGAGCGTAGTCTTCAACCTTTCGAGCATAGTCATTTTGCCAATTGGTACTGACAACTTCAACAACTAGCTTGATCGTTTTTCCTAGGGTAATGACTGGTTCTTGCTGCCACAAGGGTTCATGGATTAATTGAGTTTGATCTAAAACGATTACATCGGGGCGAAAGGCGGTATTTGTTCCCAAAAGTCTGATCAGACAACGATGGGGAATACAATAAGGAAGATCGTGGCGGTCAATCTCGACATTGAGCTTGCGTCCCACAAAAGCGGCAACTTGTTCATGGGGTCCAGTGGGTTCCATTTCGATTAATTCCCCATCAATGAGTTCATAGCGATTATCGTCACCATAGCGAGTTATGAATTCATCAACGGATATCAGTTTCGCTGCTGATTGAACCATAGTTAAACCAATGACACAAGACATAAGACAGAACCGGAAGCGATTGATTTAGGGGAAGCTGATATCATTGAGAAAAAAATAGCTGGTTTTCGTCAACTGTTCCAAAATGGTACTCAAATTCCCATTCCCCCAATTAAACAATCGGCTCGTGCATTAGATAATACCATCATGGCATCGATTCGAGAAAAGATTGGCAATAAGCGCCATATCCTGATTGCTCCCGATGGGGCTCTCAGTTTGATTCCCTTTGAAGCCCTTGTTGATGAAAGTAACCGCTATTTAGTGGAAACCTATTCCTTTACCTATCTTACCTCAGGACGGGACTCTATGGATTACGGCGGACGTTAGTCTTAGCGGGGGCGGAGAGTCAGGTGATGAGTTTGTGGAAGGTTTCCGATAGTGCGACGCAGGATTTAATGGTGAATTATTATCAGAAATTAAGGGAAAATCAGGGGCGCAGTGAGGCGTTGCGTCAGACGCAGTTGGAGATGATAGAGAGTGGAGAGTATCAGCATCTTTATTATTGGGCGGCGTTTATTCCATCGGGGAATTGGACACCGATGGCGCGTTGATTTTTATTATACCGTAGGGGCGCACTAAGGTTATGCGTTTTAAGTTAAAGAAACCCCTCACCCCCAACCCCTCTCCCACTCTGGGGAGAGGGGAGCAAGAATGTAGGGGCGGGTAATGAGACTCAATTAGGGCGCCTTTTCATCCCACCGGATCATCAAATGCGATCGCACCGATTAATTATCCCAGATTCCGCCAATATCCCTTCGTAGGGGCGGGTAATGAGACTCAATTAGGTGGCTTAACGATAACTGAACAACAAA
>NZ_JBKHHI010000319.1:0-7864 GCF_046539235.1 Coleofasciculus sp. | reverse complement strand
ATTGTACTGGACTGGGCGTGATGGGGCGATTCAGTGGACACCTGAACAGGGCTTTAAAACTACCTTGGAGGCTAACCGTACCGATGCGGCGCTTTTTTGAACTGTTGAGACGTTTTTGAGATGCTACTCACTAACAATGAGTGCTACTATCATAAGAACAAAGACCTGGAGAGGTGGCAGAGCGGTTGAATGCGGCAGACTCGAAATCTGTTATGGTGTAACAGCCATCGGGGGTTCGAATCCCCCCCTCTCCGTTGAAAGATTAACCTGAATTTAGGATTACACCTTGACAGATTGAGCGACTTGTGATTTCGCTTTTTTAAAGTGATTGATTAAGCCGCCACAAAGCATAATTTCCACCTGACGGGGACTCAAACTATGAGTCATGGGATATACCATGTCCTTGGTGAGGTTCTTTACAGGAATAGAACGCCCTGCGTCTAACGCATCCCGTAAACCCATAATTTCCAGTTCATCCCCTTGGCTAATACTGTCGTAATCCTGAGGATTGACAAACTCTAGGGGCATAATCCCGAAATTCACCAGATTTTGCCAACCAATCCGGGCATAAGATTTGGCTAAGACAGCCACTTGCCCCAAATAACGGGGTGCGATCGCGGCGTGTTCCCGGCTGGAACCCTGAGCATAGTTACTTCCAGCCACAATAACATGACCCCCAGATTTTTCTTTAGCTGCTTCTGCCCGTTGCCAAAAGGTGTCATCCTTCATGTAATAGACAAACTGGCTAATGCCAGGAATATTACTGCGATAAGGTAAAACCCTCGCCCCTGCGGGTAAGATTTCATCGGTAGAAATATTATCCGCCACTTTCATCAGCACAGGCACAGAAATGTCATTGGGTAAAGCGGCAAATTCGGGGAAAGATTTAATATTGGGTCCCTTTTTCAGTTCCACTGTCCTGTCATCTTCCGGTGGAGCCACTAACATATCGGTATTAATGATTTCGGTTTCTGGGGCAATAAATTGCGGATAGGTGATACCAAAACGCTGTTCCAACTCACGCGGATCAGTGATTTCCCCGGTGATAGCCGCCGCTACAGCCGTTTCTGGACTACACAAATAGACTTGATCATCGGCAGTCCCGGAACGCCCCGGGAAGTTACGCGGCATAGTCCGTAAAGAGATTTGATCCGAAGCAGGTGCTTGTCCCATGCCGATACAGCCTAAACAGCCTGCCTGATGAAATCGTACCCCAGCATGGATTAAATTCATAAAGGCATCATCCATTGCCGCTAAATTCTCAATCACCTGGCGGGAAGTTGGGTTAACATCAAAAGATACGCGATCGTGAACAATTTGTCCTTTGACGATTTGGCTGACTATCCAGAAATCACGCAACCCTGGATTCGCTGAGGAACCAATCACCACCTGATTCACAGGACGTCCCTGCACTTCAGTAACCGGAACAACATTTCCTGGACTACTGGGACAGGCAATTAAGGGAACCAGTTCAGACAAATTAATCATGTCATAGACATCATATTTAGCTCCCTCATCGGCGACAAGTTCTACCCAATCCTGTCCTCGCCCTTGAGCCTCTAAAAATCGCTTAACTCCAGCATCTGAGGGAAAAACCGTTGTCGTTGCGCCCATTTCCGTCCCCATATTGGCGATAACATGGCGATCCATGGCACTGAGTTGGGCAAGTCCAGGTCCATAATATTCAATAATCATGCCCCGACAGCCGTGGACATCGTAGCGGCGCAACATTTCCAGGACAACATCTTTCGCACTAACCCAATCGGGTAATTTCCCCAAAAGTTTGACACCCAAAACTCTGGGCATTTTCACAAACATAGGTTCCCCAACCATTGCCATTGCAACGTCAATTCCGCCAGCACCAAATGCTAGCATTCCCAGGGAACCTGCTGCTGGGGTGTGACTATCAGAACCGATTAAGGTTTTACCGGGAATACCAAACCGTTCCATCTGAACGGGATGGCTAACACCATTGCCAGGGCGACTATACCAAATGCCAAACCGTTGACAGGCGGATCGCAAAAACAGATGATCGTCGGCATTTTTATAGTCGGTTTGCAGGAGATTATGATCGACGTATTGTGCTGAAAGTTCAGTTTTAACCCGATCAATACCCATGGCTTCTAACTCCAGCATGACCATGGTTCCTGTGGCATCCTGGGTAAGAGACTGATCAATCCGCAGGGCAATTTCTGCACCGGGTTTCATTGTGCCAGAAACCAGATGGGATTGAATCAGTTTTTGGGTAACATTCAAGGGCATGAGTAGATCTCCTGCTATTTATACTGAGTCTTTGGTTAGACAATAGCAGTTTAAGGTTTAGAGAGATCTCTATCCAAAGATTAGTTCAAGTCATCCTTTTTGCCCAGGGTTCTTCAGGAACACCTATAGTCCAAAATTTAAACGATGATAGATAATTAAGATAATCAGGGATAACTTACCACTAGGACAGCCATGACCCAACGCCACTGGCTCGATATTACCGAATATGTTTGTATCGGGGGTTCATTTTTGGGAACCGCGATCGCAGCCGCTACTCAGCAAGTCGTCTACGCCGCTACCCCCTTAACCTTTACTCTGGGGCTGAATGTCTTGAATCGCCAACGGCTGCATCAACTCAACCGTCAGCACCAGGATACTGCGATCGCGCAGGTGTACCACAACTTAGAACCGATTCATGACCAATTCTCTCAACTGGATATCCAGACTCAGCAGCGTATCGATCACCTTAAGGATGTTAATGCTCAACAGTATAAGGCGGCGATCGCGAAAATTCATCAGCTAATCGAACCCCTGAATCAACAACTGATTCAATTGGATAGCCGCAGCCAAAACCAACTGGAACAATTCAATAGCGCGAATCAGCAACAACACGCGGAAATTATCGCCCACATCTATCAACTCATCCATCCTCTGCAGCTGCATCTGACTCAACTCGACGAGACAACCCAACAGCGCGATCGCCAAACCCAAACCCAACTGGATCAATTACACGCATTACAACATCTGCAAGCCGAAGGAATTCTGGCTTATATTAATCCCCTCATTGAGACCCTCAACCAGGAATTAATTCGCTTGGATAGCCAAACTCAACAGCGATTTGCCGAATTTAGCGTCGCTAACCAGCAACAGCATGATGGGATTATTGCCCAAGTTCAGGAACAGCTTGAACCCCTGAAAACTCAACTCGACACCTTAACACCACAGGTGACTAACCAAGGATTACAGCTTGGACAATTAAAAGACGCGATCGCGAAATGGTATAACTACATTGAACCCCTGAACCAGCAAGTCTCTCACCTAGAAACCAACTCGCAACAGGTAAATTCCCAGCGACACCAACAGATTGAACAACTCAAGGAGACAATTGTTCAACTTCAGACAACAATCTATAAACTGCAAGATATTAAAGATAAAAATCGATTACCCTCACCGCCCCAAAACGCCCCAAAAACGCCAGAACCCTCCTCCCTTTCCCTGGCAATGTTAAGACATGAACTCGACGCCGGACTTCAGGGAGTGGGCAAAACAATGCATCAAATTGGTAATTCCCTGCAAGATGTATGGACGGGACTAACCACCCTGGAAACCCGCACCGAGTCTGGTTTAATTACCCAGAAATGGCATTGTGTGCAAACCTTAACTGCACATTCGGGTAAAGTTAATACTGTGGCGATTAGTCCCCAGGGAGAGCTTTTTGCCAGTGGAAGTGATGACCAAACCCTGCGACTCTGGCAATTAAAAACGGGTCAAGATAGGGGAATTTTGGCTAAAAACTTTGCCTGGTTTAACGGAGTAAAATCAATTGACTTTAGTCCTGATGGCAAACGGCTTGCCTGTGGTAATGATGATTATACGATTAAGGTGTGGGCGTTAGAAACGGGACAGGAACTCTATACTCTGATGGGACATTCAAGTTCAGTTAAATCCATTGTCTTTAGTCGAGATGGGCAACGTTTAATTAGTGGGAGTGATGATAGAACGATTAAACTGTGGAACCTGGAAATTGGCAAAGAAATTCCCTTATCGATTCAGCATTCCGATTGGCTAGGGCAAGTTAACGCCGTGGCGATTAGTCCTAATAGTCAGATTCTTGTCAGTGGGAGTGATGATAAAACGATTAAGGTTTGGGATTTAACCACAGGTCAATTGATGATGACATTGAGTGGGCATAAAGCGGCGGTTAAGTCAGTGGTATTTAGTCCTGATGGTAAAATAATTGCCAGTGGTAGTGCCGATCAAACGATTAAGCTTTGGTATTTGGGAACGGGTAAAGAAATGAGTACCTTGTCGGGGAATTTTGGTTCGGTTAATTCACTGGCTATTAGTCGGGATGGAAAGATTCTTGTTAGTGGGAGTTCGGATGAGACGGTTCAGCTTTGGCAGTTAAGTACAGGGAAAATTATTGATATTCTGAAAGGGCATAAAGGCGCGGTGTATTCTGTGGCGATAAGTCCGGATCGAAAGACTGTGGTCAGTGGGAGTTCGGATAAGACGATTAGGATTTGGCGGTGTTGATGATGGGGGTATTGGAATGATACTTTAACGCTCCAGGTAGCAGAGGGAAGTGCAGAGGGACGCAAAGAATTGGAGGTATTTGAAGTGAAATGTTATGAAATTGGAGAAATAGTCGGAAATGATATAGCAGGATAGCGGGTGAGTTGAGTGATTAGTTATTCATAATGATACCTACACCCTAAAAAATCAATCTGAAGATTTTCAACTCGATAGACAAGTCGATGCTCTAGGTCAATGCGCCGTGACCATATATTTGCTTCCATATACTTCAAAGGTTCAGGTTTACCAATTCCAGCAAAAGGATCTTGCATGACAGCCGTAACTAAATCCAATATTTTTGAGGCTTTCTGAAAATCGTGCTTAAACCACCAGGCTAGATCTTCTTTGAATTGAGAGCTAAAACCAGGAATTCGAGTAACGACTACTGGCTTACTCTGTTCAAATTCAGTTTTCTTTTTCTTTTTCTTGCTCAATCCCTAACTCCTGCTCAAGTTCTTCAATTGTTTGAGGTTTAATTTTTCCGGTTTTAGATTCCTCTATAGCATCCAATAACCGACGAGCATTGGTAGGTGATCTAAATAGATAAACAGTTTCAACTAAACTGGTTAAATCAGACTCTGAAATCAAAGCAACATTTTCACCATCACGGCGGTTTATGATATAGATCTGATGATTTTGTACCACCTGTTCTAATAACTGGAAAAAACCATTTCGTGCCTCTGTTGGGGATGTGATTTCGTAGGGAAGCATAAGCTGATGTACATAGTTATGTTCATTTATTATAAGCAATGTGCCCTGATCAAGCCAAAATAGAGACGAAGGCTTTATATCCCTTGGCTGATGAGCTATTGTCTCAATCCTAACTGCGATCGCCCCCAAAACCCGGATGGGATGCGCTTTTGCCGACGTTGTGGTTCTAAACTGCTGCTGCGAGAGCGTTACCGCAGTCTGGGATTGATTGGACAAGGGGGGTTTGGCAAAACGTTTTTAGCGGTGGATGAGGATAAACCCTCGAAACCTCAATGTGTGATTAAGCAGTTTTTCCCCCTCTATCAGGGGACAAGCGATGTCCGGAAAGCCACAGAATTATTTGAACGAGAAGCCGTGCGTCTGGATGAGTTAGGGAAACATCCCCAGATTCCGGAATTACTGGCTCATTTTACTCAGGATAATCGCCAGTATTTAGTCCAAGAGTTTATTGATGGACATAATTTAGCCCAAATCTTGGCAAAAGAGGGGGTATTCAACGAACAGCAGATTAGGGAGATGCTGCGAGATTTGCTCTCGATACTTGAGTTTATTCACTCGCGTTCTGTGATTCATCGCGATATTAAGCCAGAAAATATTATTCGTCGTCGGCATATTTATACTGGGGATACAGGGGAAACTGAAGCCGGGGTGATTAAGGGTAATTTAGTTTTAGTTGATTTTGGTGCGGCTAAACATGCCATTGGTACAGTAAAAACGGGAACGACTGTGGGAACACCGGACTATATCGCTCCAGAACAAGCTAAAGGAAAAGCTATTTTTGCCAGCGATTTGTATAGTTTAGGTGTTAGTTGTATTCATTTACTCACCCAGGTACTTCCTGAACAACTGTTTGATACGGGTGAGGATATCTGGATATGGCGGCGTTACTTAAAAACTAATTTAATTAGTGATGAATTAGCCTATATTTTAGATAAACTCCTGAAACGAGCAACTAATCATCGTTATCAATCCGTTGCTGAAGTTCTCCGAGATTTAAATCAACTCCCATCGATTTCGTTAGCTCAACTCACTACACCATCGCTATCGCCCCAATCGATTACTCTGTCAGGATTTCAGGGGACAGGAAGTCAAAGCGCGATCGCATCACCTCGGACACATCCGCTAAGCTTCCAGCCTCCCTCTCATCCTCCCTTAACTAATTGGCAAGTTGTGCAAACGTTAAATGGACATTGGGGTTCGGTGGAAGCGGTGGCGATTAGTCCCGATGGCTTAATTCTGGCTAGTGGTAGTGCAGACGCTACGGCTATGTTATGGCAGTTATCAGAAGGACGAGAGTATCATACTCTAAATGGTCATCTTGAACGAGTTTGTGCTGTTGCATTTACGCCGGATAGTCAATATTTAGCCACAGGAAGTTATGACCAAACGATTAAACTTTGGCAGGTACAGAATGGACAACTTATTTTAACCCTCACGGGACATAAAAAATGGATTAGTTCCCTCGCCATTAGTCCTGATGGACAGATATTAGCTAGTGGTAGCAATGATGGCACGATTAAGTTATGGCATATCCAACAGGGTAGGGAATTACAAACGCTTACAGGACATACCTCCTATATTAATGATGTTGCTATCAGTCCCGATGGAGAAAGTATTGCCAGTGTTAGTGGGGATGGAACGGTGAAATTATGGCAAATTAGTACAGGGGAGGAACAGGATAGTTTTGGTGATAGCCAGTTACGTTTTGGCTTTTTCTATTCCGTCGCCTTTAGTCCCGATAGGCAACTCCTGGCCAGCGGCAAAAGCGATGGCACAATTACATTATGGCAGTTAGAGACAAGACGAGAACTTGGTACGCTCAGGGGTCATACTCAACGAGTACGGACATTAGCCTTTAGTCCTGATGGATACACCTTAGCCAGTGGTAGTATGGATAAAACAATTAAAATTTGGCAACTGTATGATAGGCAAACTCTTGCTACTTTGAATGGGCATACTTGGGAAGTGTATGCTGTCGCCTTCAGCCCCGATGGTGAGACAATTGTGAGTGGCAGTATGGATAAAACAATTAAAGTTTGGCGTTGTGAGAAAGTTAGTTAAGCTAGGGGAGGATAATAAACAATTTTATTAGATATCTCAGAAATCGGTGTCAAGAGTTTTATTTATCGGAGGCGAAGTACCCCAACTCTCGCCAAACTCTTATGTTATCTAGGTTTGAGGGCTGTTTTCAGCGATTCATCTACACACCTGGCCCAATCGCTCAAACCCTATATTTTTCGTTGAGGTGTGTCGATGGCTTACAGAGAGAGGGTTTGAGGTGTGTATTTAAAGCAATTTTTGGCAAGATATGTTATAGTTTCGACAGACAGGTGTGTAGATTTGGCGCCTGAAACCCTTACTGGGTAAGGGCTGTCAGACGAACTCCCTACCGACTGGGTTAAATCGGATTAGGAAGTCGTTAACTTAAGCCCTCAACTAAAGTTGGGGCTAAAAGCTGAAACCCGTTGAAACGGGTTGAAAGAGTTAATTCATTTATTTCCAGGCTATGCGAGTCAGCGCTATTTAGCCTAATTCCAATGACACACTCCTTGAGGCTGGTGGGTACAGGGAAAATGTACTATGGCTCCCCCTGCTA
>NZ_JBKHHI010000318.1:0-7866 GCF_046539235.1 Coleofasciculus sp. | reverse complement strand
TCATGAGTCAAAGTCTGCGCCAGACGGCTTTATATGGTTTCTGCTGGGGGATTGGTTACCAAGGTTTAGCCCTATTTTGGATTACAGGTGTTCATCCCATGGATTGGATGGGAGTACCCTGGTTAGCCAGTTTAGCGATCGCGCTTTTTTGCTGGGTGTTTATTACCCTCTGGGGGACGATTCTGGTGGTGCTGTGGGCGGTGGGGATGACGGCGTTCAATTCACTATTAAATCGTCAAGGTGCAAAATTTAGGACGGTTACTCGCGTCTTACTCGGAATTGCCCTCTGGTGTGGTTTAGAAGCATTCTGGACTCTAGGAGATCTCAACTGGACCTCGTTGGCTTATACCCAAAGTCCCCATAATTTATGGATTTTACACCTGGGTCAGATTTCGGGTCCGTTTACAGTAACCGCCGCCGTTGTTGCTGTGAATGGGTTAATCGCGGAAGCTGGTAGCCGTTATTTCTCAAATCGAAACAAACGAGTCACTGGATCTAGCACAAGGCAGAAATTTATCATAGCTTTAGGACTTCTTGTTGGTTTCCATCTGATTGGATTTGGACTCTACAGTCGTCCGCTGATTCAACCGACTCAAGCCGCCTTCAAGGTTGGTATTATTCAAGGGAATATTCCTAACCGGATTAAACTCTACCGAGATGGTTGGAGTCGGGCAATTGAAAATTATACCAATGGTTACAACACCTTAGCGGATAAAGGAGTAGAAGCCGTCCTAACACCGGAAACAGCATTACCCTTTCTCTGGGATGAACAGGTTAATCAGTTTCGCTCACCCGTTCCCTTTTATCAATACAAACTCGATCGCTTTAAAGAGGCTATTTTAGACAAAGGTGTACTGGTTTGGCTGGGAGCGTTTGGTGAAAAAGGGGATAGCCTGACGAATAGTTTATTTACGATTACAGGTACGGGTGAAACCATCAGTCGCTATAACAAAGTGATTCTCGTCCCTTTAGGCGAATATATTCCCTTTGAGGAACTATTGGGCAGTTTAATTGATCGCCTTTCCCCCTTAGATGCCCATTTAGCCGCAGGTCAACCCAACCAACAGTTTGCCACACCGTTTGGTCGTGCGATCGCGGGGATTTGTTATGAGTCAGCGTTTGCCTATCATTTCCGCCATCAAGCCGCTAGAGGGGGTGAATTTATTCTCAGTGCTTCCAATAATGCTCATTATAGTGAAACCATGCCCGCCCAACACCACGCCCAAGACGTGATGAGAGCTATTGAAACGGATCGTTGGGCAGTACGGGCAACGAATACGGGCTATTCTGGCATTGTCGATCCTCACGGGAGAACCTTATGGCTTTCTGGAATTAATACCTACCAGATTCATGCGGCTACAGTTTATCGGCGACAAACCCAGACGCTTTACGTGCGTTGGGGTAATTGGTTAACGCCGACATTACTAGGATTAGCAATTTTAGCGTTTATCGTGAGTCGCTAATCTTGTTTGTAAGTAGGCGCTTGATTCGCCCCTGGCAAGAGGACTAAAGTCCTCACTACAAACACCCAAAACCCTGCATGTTTGTTTATCTGCGGTTTCCACCGCCATAACTGTTTACCTGGACTCAGTACCATTAAAATCATTTAGAACTAACACTTGTAATTCTCTAACTCTTCTGAAAATAACATCATTTGTCAGAAACGCTTCACATCCGACGGCGAGGGCTACAGCAACCTGAAACGCATCAGGTAATTGCAGATTATATCTGGCTCGGATTTGAGCAGCTTGTAGTGCTATTGGTTGGTCAATTTCTACAAATTCAATACTATCAGTTCCAGTAAGCAGTTCAATGAAGTCTTGCTGTAATTGTGTTTGTCCTAATCGAGCAGGTAGCACTAAGCACTCAGCTAAAGTAATGGGTGAAGCAACCCCCATTGCCCCACTGTTGACAATATAGTCGAATACTACGCTGACAAAGGCAAAGTATTGTGGGTTTCGCTCGATGTAGTAAATGACTGGTGCCGTGTCCAAAAACAACCGCGTCACACCCTGGAGGCTTTCTGTAATGTTCACTCCTCTTTCCTTAATTCCATTTGGGCAATTTCTAAATCTGGAAACTCCCCACGCCTCAGGCGGGTGACATAATCCTGAGCATCCATACCCTTGAGGAGATTAGGGGCTATTCCCGCAAATTCTGTCACGTTACGGCGGGGTTTCTGCTTCATCTCACACCGTCGTAGTTTCTGGGTTAAGTAAGCGATGAACTGCAATTGCTCATCAGGTGTGAGGGCATCTGCTTGTTTCATCAAATCCACTAATTCTTTAGACATTTTAATTTATCCTTTTTTATTCAAGTCTAAACGTGCCGACGGCGAACATGATAGGTGGGAAATGTGCCATATCCTTTTGCCCAAGGCGTTTGTCCCACATAATCACAGGTAATATAGCGATATCGCGCCCCTAATCTCCTTTTATAAGATAAGAATCGTAGGGGCGACCCGCCGCACAAAATTAACACCACCCACCGATTAATGTTATCGGGTCGCCCTGCTCGCCCCTACAACCGTGATAATCCCCACAATCCCGACAATAAGCTGTTCGGCATTTAAACCTTAATGTCAATAATGGCTCTCATCCTTGTAGTGCGTTTAGCGAAGCCATGCCGCAGGCTTTGCATCTTGCTCGCTACCCATTCCCAATTTAAATGCATGACAGCTTATCTATAATGGATAATAAACCCTGTCGGGGCGATTTTTTCCCATTTGGCTAAACCAGAAATGATCATAGTTAAACCGCCCCGACAAGCGTTAAACCCAATTGCCAACTAATACAAACGGTGTCCAAAAATAGGGATGTTTCCGATATTTTGGATCTTGCAAAATCAGTAATTGAGCGCGACGCAGGGCTTCAGCTTTACTCACTTTATCCTCAGTAAGTACCTGATAAAATTTCACCATCAGATCCGCCGTCGTCGCATCATCCACTAACCATAACGTTGCTATGGTACTCCTAGCCCCCGCTCTCACGGCGACACCCGCTAATCCCAATGCAGCTTGATCATCCCCTTTGGCGGTTTCACAGGCACTGAGTACCAGTAATTCAATCGGATTGGTGCGACGCAAATCCGTGGTTTTAAGTAAGAAACTCAATTCATTCACATTCAGCTTATCATCCCAGGTAATAATAAAGGTTCCCTCGGCTTCTGAACTAAACTGACCGTGGGTGGCGAGGTGGACAATGGGAAATGATACATTACCTATCGTATTTTCTAATATGGATTTGGTAAACTCCTGATTGAGTAACAATTTCCCGGACATAAACGATTGAATTTTCTGGAGTTCGATTTTTACATTGGGGAGAGCGGAAAAGTTTTGGCGGGATTCGGAGACTCCAGCGGTTAACACTTCAAGCTGTTGTTCGGTAAGTGGTTTGGACTCTAACAATTCTAACCCTGGAGTCAGCGCGATCGCATAGTTTTGCAGTAAGTATTTATCCCCGTCGTGCAGCGCCGCCATCGGGATATTCCGCAGCGTACCATTCAATACAAAGACTAGGGTTTTTACCTCACTTTGGGCTAAATCGGCGGCGGCGGGTTTGATCATCCAGTCATAGACTTTTCGGGCGAGGGGCAGAAATCTTAAACTGGTGCGCTGAGGTAAGGCTTGACGTAATTCCTCTAATGTGCTTTTTAATTCAGTTTGGGAGACAAAGGTGGTGTAACGGCGTAAGGGTTGATTGGGTAAATGAACAATGATTTCCAAGCGATCAGATAGGATAATCGGGTAAAGTACGGCAGCTTCTTGGTCAATCGTATCAATATTTACAGGTCGAGCCGTGATACAATCGGTGTGAAAGAAGTTATCCAATTCCGCGATTTGCAGTAATTCAATCACCTGACGGGCTTGTTCGAGTCGTTCTGGACTAACTTGGGTATCATCTTTGGGTAATAGGAGTTCGACTAACTGTCGGTAGATGGGTTCAACCTGTTTGCGAAAGGAATACTGGACATTAGAATTAACCGCGACTAAATCACTACGCAAGGATTGCAGCGTATCTACCGCCCCTTGGTACGCCGCAATTGCTCCTTGAATATCGCCTTGCTGTTTGAGTAAACGCCCTAATTGCCATTGCCAAGGATATAGACTATCCCAAGCTTCAATGGCTTGGGTTTTGATTAAGGCTTGTTGGGTTAAATCTTGGGCTGGTTGCAGTTGATTGGTTTGTTCGTAAAGATGTCCCAGGGTGCCTAATGCATAAGCTTGGAGGCGTTTATCTCCCAGGGTTTCCGCCTGCTGGATCGCCGTTGTCAGGATTTGGGCGATGTCTGGCTGTAGAGACGTTGCATGCAACGTCTCTACTAATTTAATCAGACTTTCGCTAAAGTTAATCCGAAATGTAATCGCTTGATCTGAAATGGGTAAGGTATTTAGTTGGCTTTGGATTTGGGGAACTAACGATTGCGCTTCTTGGCGATTGTCGGTTTCAATAAGTAAGCTGAGTTGATTCAGTTTTGCCCGTAATTGGATAAGGGGAGAAGGCGCTTGGGTTATTGCTTCTTGATAGAACTCCAGGGCGGCTTCAACTTGCTGCTGTTGACGGGCGGTATTGGCAAGGCTAAGTAGGGCGGCGCTAATATCTGGGGGGGATTGTAACTGGCGGGCAATTTGTAAACTTTCGTCTAATACCTGACGGGCTTGGGGTAAGTCGTCTACTAATTGTAACACTTCTCCAAGCGATCGCAAGCCGACGGCTTTGGTGAGTGAGTCGGGTTGAGTGTCGAGGGTTTCTCTGACTTGCTGGAGTAACTGTAATGCCCGTCGATGAAACCCCAGGGCTTGCATGGCTTGCGCTTGGTTAATTTTGCTTTTAATTTTACCTGTTTTATCCCCTAACTGATTGTACAGGGCGGTAGCTTGCTCCCAGGTGGCTAAGGCTTGTTCTGGTTGTCCCTGATTCAGTTGTAAACGCCCCTGAATCGTTAGGCTTTGGGCTAAGACATTCAGGTGATGGGTAGAAACGTCGCGGTTTGGTTCAGTTTGTAGCAGGGTTAAACTCTGGGAAATGGCGTTGTTTGCCTGAGACCATAAACTGAGTTGGTGATAGGCTAAGGCGAGATTGCTGAGGACTGTGGCTTGTTTGATGGTATCGCCTTGGTTTTGATAGGCGCTTGCTGCTTTTTGTAGGAGTTCGATGGCATCAGTATATTGTCCCGCTTCGTAAAAGGTTCTGCCTTGTTTTACCCACTCAGCGGGGGAAGAATTAACGGGTGTTGTCTCGATTGCGGCTATTTTGGGTTGGTTTTGTCCGATTCCGGTTGCGGATACGGGGGAAATGACTATACATAAAATGGCGGTGAGAATGGCTAATAGTAGCCATGATATACCCCATTGATTAGCGCTAAAGCGCTTACTACGAACGGCGCTAAAGCGCTTACTACGAACGGCGCTAAAGCGCTTACTACGAACGGCGCTAAAGCGCTTACTACGAACAGGTAGATACCATTTGTTTTTCATACTATTTTATCCCAACAAGATTATGTTGTAGGGGTACGACGTTGTTTATTCTTGCTCCCCTCCCCCATGCAACAAAAGCGAAGCATCTTCTGTCCTCCCCCCTCGCAGGGGGGAACGAGGGGTATTGCTAATACTAAATCTAAGTAAGTCACCCCCTTATTTCTTCTGCCTCCTGCCTTCTTAATTACTCACAGAACTTAGAAGTAACGGGGGGATTTCCAGATGTCATGTTAGTGGCTTCTGCTGTCAGGATGACATTACCTTGTTCATCTCGAATCCATCCTTTTGCTTCCACAATCTGGCGCGGTTGAGAGGGTTGATTGGGCAGAGTTGCTGTATTATTATCGTTATCGCTTTCGGGTGACTCTAAAGAAATCCAATCGGCAAATACTGCTTCCCCTCGGAGTAATTCACTGGGTTTAGGGGGTAAACCGCCGCGTCCCGTAACCACAAAACTACTTTGATTAAGTCCAGCATCGGCTTGACAAACTTGACCCACTAATCCTCGCACATCTATCGGTTTGGTGGGTAATTGATTTAAATCCCGACTGGGATCAACATCAGGGGTATTAATTTCCACAGTACCGTCTAACCCAAATTCGGAACTGGCAGTAATATCACTTTTGGGCGTGCGCTGGGGACGGAATTCTAACCCAAAAATACTTTGAGCGGTGATAGTAATATTACCGCCATCACCTTCAAAGGCATCGGCAACAATGTCGCTGTTTTCGTCTTCAATCGCCACAATGAATTCGGTGTCGATAGTAATATTTCCCCCATCACCCTCACCGCCCAATGCTTCTGCGGAAATCAAGCTATTGCGACGCATTTCAATTAAATCTTCTACCTTCAGGGTCATATTACCGCCCTCACCGGATACGGTACTGGCAATCAAAGCCCCTTGGTTATCCAGGTTAATTGAGTTCGCTATAATCCGCATTTCCCCGGCATTGCCTGTGGCTTGATTCGGCAGAATCAGACCTTGCAATACACCAAATCCTAAGGTAGGGTCACTCAAACGCAAGTCATTAGCGGCTGTTCCGGTTGCGGCTGTTAATCTTGCCCTATCCCGGACTATCAATTGATTGGTATTCACCTGCAAATTTCCGGCATTTCCTGTACCAAATCCCTGGACATATAATCCACTGGGAAAACCATCGGCAGATGTCCCGCTTAATTCTACCGATTCAGCCGCATTGACGAATAAATTTCCCCCTTGCCCATCACCAATCGATGAAGCAGTGACAAATCCTCCATCTTGGATAATTAATCGTTCCGTATTAATCATCAGATTTCCCGCATTTCCTCCACCAGTCGGATTGGTTAATGTATTGATTGTATCTGTACCTAACATGCTGGGAATGATATTAATCGGAGATTTCCCAATCACTTCCACTGACTCCGAGGCATTCACAGTTAAATCTCCGCCTTCACCGGAACCTGCCGTGCCAATTTCGACAAATCCGCCATCACGGATAATCAAGCGGCGGGTATTAATGGTTAAGTCTCCAGCATCACCCGTACCTAGAGTGCCAGAGCCTAAAAGACTAGGAACACCCTCAACCAAAGATACCCCAATTACCTCTACCGACTCAGAAGCATTTACCTCTAAATTTCCGCCTCGACCTTGGGCAAAAGTAGCCGTTGATACATTTGCTCCTTCTTGAATCATCAATCGTCCGGTGTCAATCCTCAGGGTTCCCGCATCGCCAGAATTACTTGATTCGGTAAACAAACCACTGATTTTTTCATTTAAGACACCCGTTAGTTCCACGGTATCGGAAGCTTTCACGGTTAAATCGCCCCCTTGACCCCCACCAATCGTTGACGTTGATGCCCGTGCGCCCGATCGCAGGTTCAATTGCTGTGTTTCAATGGTGATATCTCCCGCCGCACCATCTCCGGCTGTAATGGCATAGAAGCCGCTACTGGGAATGGTTGCCAGAAACTCCGTCACCCCAGGAATGGCGTTTAACAGGGGATTATCAACACCCTCCAGATTAATCCCACTTGCTTCAACGGATTCTGTGGCTTGTACCGTAACACTTCCGCCAGGGATTGCCCCTAAAGTTCCGGCAATTACTCGTGCGCCATTGGTTAAGGAGACTGAATTCGCTGTAATAGTGACATCACCACCCCGGAGATTAGGCGCAGGAATCGGACTTAAACTGGCACTGCCAATGATCTGATTATCCCACGCGATCGCACCTTGGCTACTTAGTTTAATCGTTCCGCCCACTGCACCGATGGAGAAGATATCAGCAGTGACGATATCTCCCTCGCTAATTAAGCTAATATCACCACCATTACCTCCTAGAAAACTTGCATTCACGACGCCATTGACGGTGATGCTGTCTCTGGAGTCAATCGTGATTGAACTGATAGTCGCC
>NZ_JBKHHI010000317.1:0-7926 GCF_046539235.1 Coleofasciculus sp. | reverse complement strand
CCATCTCCCTCATCTTTCCCCTGGGTGTTTGCAGTCAAAGCATCCGGGAAAGCGATCGCTTTGGCTGGGAACTGTATAGGAGAACCTATTGTGCTTTCCGATATCATGGTATCCCTAACCCCCAGCATTTACCCCCAGGTAACCCTACCCAACACCACTCCCATGGCTAGTGAACCCCTCAACTACCCCTTTCTCTTACTCACCCATCTGGTTTGTGCCGATCGCCAAATTCATCGGGAAGAGTCGAAACTCTTGCATGAGTTGGCAGATCAAACTCAGGTGGGACAACAGACAATCCAAGAAATGGAGAAAATTCTCGCCCAAGAGAAAACTCTCCT
Source organism: Coleofasciculus sp. (assembly GCF_046539235.1). Taxonomy (GTDB): domain Bacteria; phylum Cyanobacteriota; class Cyanobacteriia; order Cyanobacteriales; family Coleofasciculaceae; genus Coleofasciculus. The sequence goes on along the minus strand of NZ_JBKHHI010000317.1, from coordinate 7,588 downwards.
TCCTGTTGAGAACATCGCCCAGCAAATTCCCCCCGAACAGCAACAGGAAGCGATGCAGCAACTCCTGGCGCTGGCTTATGTCGATGGACTCTTTTCCCCCTTAGAACGGCAAATGATTGCACAGGTGGCGCAAATTTGGCACTGGGATGCGACAGAGGTGGAACAGATGGTGACTCAAGCCCAAACCCTGCAAGCCAATCGGCAAAAAGATAGGGAGTCTCAAACCGAGAAACTCTCACTCAGCGCGATTTTACTTATGGGTGCAGAGTCTATCTTATCCCGCACCTTAATTGCCAAATTAGCCGCCTTCGCCCCCGAAACTCTGGGACGCCGCATTGTTCAATTGCAACGGCAAATCCTTTTAGCCGGACCCGACTACGAAGAAGCGGTGCAACGCAATAGTATTATCGCCAGGGAAGATTATCACTTCGCTGAAACCGCACTCACGGATACTGAATCCACGTTAATCGGCTTAAATCAAACCCTAAAACTCACCCTAGAAAACCTCCAGCAAACCATTCATCAGCAGCCAACGAACCCAACCACGCCAGAACTGATCAATCAATTCAACCAAACCCAACAAACCCTAGCCGCCGAGATTGGAGAAGAACTGGACATTGTACGCGAATCCCTCTGGGCAAAACAACGCGCATTGCACCATTTTAGTCTGGCGGTTATGGGAAAAACCAAAGTCGGCAAAAGTACCCTCCATGCGATTATTATTGGGGAAGGTTGGGAAGCGATTGGTAGTGGGGGACAGCGCACGACTCGCTTTAATCGAGTGTATGATTGGAAAAATATTCGCATTATTGATACCCCCGGAATTGGCGCACCAGGGGGGAAAAGTGAAGAGGAAATTGTCGAAAGTGTGATTGAAGAATCAGATCTGATTTGCTATGTCGTCACCAATGACAGCATCCAAGAAACCGAGTTTCAATTCTTGCAGCAGTTAAAAGCCAAGGCAAAACCTTTAATTATTCTGCTCAACCTGAAATATAACCTGCGTGATCCGCGTCGCTTAGACTATTTCTTAAAAAATCCCGATAAACTCTTTACGTTAGAAGGAAGTAGTGGAATTGCTGGACATATTGATCGCATCCGTCGCTATGCCCAAAATCATTATGCCAACGACTACTTTGATATTATTCCCGTCATGCTGCTGGCGGCGCAAATGGCAAGCGAACCCGAACACCAAGCTAATCAAGAGAAACTACTCAAAGCCAGTCGCATCCAGGACTTTTTAGACTCCATCCGTGAATCCCTAGTCAAGCATGGCGCGATTCGGCGATCGCAAACGCTTCTCGGTTCCACTGTGGGTACGATTGAACGCCCCTACCACTGGATGAGTCAGAAACGTCAAAGCTATCAACAATTGAGTGCTACTCTCACCCGTCAACGGGAAACCTTACAGGCGCAAATCAAAACGGCGGGTAAGGATCATCTGGAATTCCTCCAGTATCAAATTGGCAGCATTTTTCAAGATATTTTCAATAGTTTACCAGATTTTGCTGAATCCAATTGGAACTTTAGTCAGGACAGCTTAAGACAAAATTGGGACTATAAACTGCAAGCGCTGCAAATTGATGATCGCCTGCAACATGCCTATCAAACAACGGTGCAAAACTTCAATCGGGATGTAGAAATTGCTTTATCTGAACTGGGAACCGATTTACAATTAATGGCTCATAGTGGTGGGGATAATTTACGATTTTTCCCAAGTCCTGCTGATCTGTACAGTGATAATGCTGCACAAATTGGCGGGAGTTTCTTGAGACTGTCCCAAACCCTGGTTACTCATTTTAGTCCCCCGGTGAACAAAACGGTGATGATGGGAGCGGTTGTGCTGAATAGCATTTTAGGCATTTTGACAACCCGCGAACAAAAACGCCATTTTGCCGTTCAACGATTGTCTAAGTTATTAACGCCACAAATCCGAGCCAGTCAACGCAAATTTGAGGAACAAGCGGCTAATAGTTTTCGCGAGTATTATCGCCATGCAGCCGGGAGTATTATGCGATATATTGAAGGGCTGATTCAAGAGTTTGAGCTAATTTCAAAACAGTTTAATCAGCCTCAGCAACAACTCAACCAGATGATTAATTTGCTTAATCTAGCGTATAGCAAGCGGATTGTTGATTGGTGTCAAAGCCACTATGAACCCTTGACTGAAGCCGGAATTAATAAAACAGTTACCCAAGTGAAACGGGAGTTTGGTAAACAGATTGATATTCAAACCAAATTTCAAGTCCGTTCTCATCTAGACAGCCAGGAAATTAATCGAATTTTGCAAGAAGATGTGTCGATGCATCGGCTTCAGTAGATGAGGGAGCAATGTAGAGACGTAGCATGCTACGTCTGGGAGATGGGGAAGATTGTGTAGGGGCGGGTTTCACTACTATCTTTTTGGTTACATCCAGATGTAACTAAACCCGCCCCGACTGTACATAAGACAAATGACATAAACAAATGATCAAGGACAAATGACGAATCAATTTAAATCAGCGGTTGTCGCGTCTAAGTTAACGACAGCTTGTATAAAATTTGACAAATATCTGGCGAAAATAAATCGAACGCCTCTCACTGATATTCGTCAAAAACTACGACAGGAACTTAATACCTATCGCCATCAGGGAATGCTGAGTGTTGTCGTAGTTGGACAATATGGCGCGGGAAAATCCACCCTGATTTCGGCGTTGACAGGGCGGCGAGATATTGCCATTCATTCTGATATTACAACGGATCAGATCACCCGTTATAATTGGCAAGGAATTGAGGTCATTGATACCCCTGGACTCTTTACAGAACGGCAGGATCATGATGAAATAACCTATAGTGCGATCGCGAAGGCGGATTTGTTGATTTTCTGTCTCACCTCGATGCTGTTTGACGCGATAACGGTGGAAAATTTTAAGCAGTTAGCTTACCATCAAGGTTATCGCTGGAAAATGATGCTGGTGATTAATAAAATGTCCGAGGAGGCGGGTGAGGAACGGGAAAAAATGGCAAACTACCGCCGCAGTTTAGCTGAAGCTTTACATCCCTATAACCTGGATGAATTTCCCTTATGTTTTATCGATGCCAAAGACTACTGTGAAGGAATCGATTCTGGGGATAAATTTCTCAGAGACGTGAGTCGTTTTTCCACATTCATTCAGACATTGGATACCTTTGTCGAACAGCGAGGGTATTTAACCCGCTTTGATACCCCGATTCGCATCGCCTTAAGCTGTGTAGATGACGCGCAATTTCATATCAGTCGTACCACTCCCCAAGACGCGATATATCTAGAGATACTCAGCCGCCTAACTCGTAGTCTACACCAAGAACGCGATCGCCTGCGGACTAAAATTCAGGGAATAATTCTGCGCCTATCTGCTGCGATTACTCAAGAAGGCGATATACTGCAAGTAGCCTTGGGTAGCCAACTTAACTTTGAACAATTGACTCAGCGGACTGAACTGAATATCCAAAACCATTATGAACAAGTCGGCGAAAAAATAACCAATACCCTAAACCAGGCGATGATATCCCTACACCAAAATATCGTGACAATACTAAAAGGAAATCTGGTGCAAATTTTACTGGAATCGTGGGAACAGGCTAAACAGAATAATCACAATTCAGGTAATTCTAAAAAGGCACAACGCATCCATCATCAATTGCATTGGCTGAAAACCTTTAGGGATACAGTTAAGATGATGTCAGAAAACTATCCCCAAAATTTATCCGAGTTTCAAGTTAAACCTTGGCAGTCGGTAGAACCGATGACTCCAATTATCCATATTTCCCACTTCTTAAGTTCGGCAAGAATCATTTTCTCGGAAAAACCTGAACCGGATACTGGGGAATACCCAGCGGATAGAGAAAAGCAAGTGAACGATATTATCCGTTATATTACCAGTCAATTTCAGGCAATTGCTAAACATCTAGAGAATCAAATTAATGTTCAACTCTGGACTGTAGAACAACAAACCTATGGAAAACTTGAGCAACAGATTAGTGTCAGACGTCAGCAGGAACTAGACGCGATCGCGGGTTCTAATAAAGACGCAAAACAATTAGCTGAAATTCGTCGTGACTTTGAGCGAATTTTGCAGTATATTAGCAAGGCGACAGCCAATTCCTCGGCTTTCCCAGAAACGGGTGACGGGTGATTGGGTTAGGTGGGAAATCAAGAAGGTTATCATGGAGTTAAATACATTTTCTATTTATGCCAAAAACTTAGAAAAGGGTCAACAGGTCAAGAGCCAAGTTGAGAAACAAGGATTTGAGTATTCTGAGACTTTTCCTGACTTTATGATTACCGTAGGAGGAGACGGAACTTATCTAGAAGCGGAACGAATAAAACCTGGAATTCCCAAGTTACTGGTTAAAGACAGTCTGGTTTGCTTCAAGTGTCATGATGAACCCCTGGATGAGATGTTGGCAATGATTCAGGCGGGGAAAAGTCAGTTTAAGGAGATTATTAAACTCGAAGCCATTCATGGGAAGGGTCGATTATTAGGCGTGAATGATATTATCCTGAGAAACGAAAACCCTATCCGTGCTATCCGATTTAAGGTAAGTTTGAATCAAGACGAAGTTGATCCCAATCTGATTGGGGATGGTGTAGTTGTCGCTACTCCTTTTGGCGCCACCGGCTATTATCGTTCTGTAACCCGCAGCACATTTAGTCAGGGGATAGGTGTGGCGTTTAATAATCCGACTCAAGCCAAACAACCCTTGTTGTTAGATGAAACTGATGAACTGAGTCTGGAACTCACGCGGGAAGTGGGACAGTTAGTGGCGGATAATAATCCCACGATAGTGACAGTTAATCCAGGGGATAGGATTATGATTCGCAAAGCCTCAGAGGTGGGACTATTGGTGTCTCACAATGACCAATAAGTTCGTCATTTCTCATTTGTCATTTGGAAGGGTTTGAGGGCTATTTATATAACTTAATAGAGTTGAATTGATTTCCACCAACCTACTTAAAGTTGAATTATTTTTTATCCAAAAATTTATCTAGATAAATTGGGGCAATTATCGCGGTTGGTTGTAGGGGCGAGTCGCTGCTCATCGTAGGCGGTGTTAGAATTAACCTGTCTCGACTCGCCCTTGTCTAAATGTAGGCGGTGTCGCGGTGTCAGATAATTATTGATACGGGATGCAGGGCGACTCGATAAGATTAATGGGTGAGTCGTGTTAATTTTGTGCGGCGGGTTGCTCCTACAGCGCATTCTGCCCGCTGTACTAAGAAATGTTAACAAGCCTTAAATTCTTACTGTTCCCTGTTAAGAGTTCCCTAATCTCAACCCTTAACTTTAATTGTGTCCACCCACTTAAATGTTAAAGTCGCATAGTTTATATGCAAAAATGTCATTATACCTAGTATTATGTATCCTAAGTAACTAGATGAATTGGGCAGTCCCCGTAGATTATAAGCATGAAAGATGAGATAAGAGAGATGGAGATATAGCAATTCTACATGAGTGTGACTTATAAGGGGTATGGACTATAAATTAATTGAAATGAATGGTTTTATTGAATGATCATGAATCAACCTACCTATCTCGGTAAAGTCTATTTAGTCGGCGCGGGTCCCGGAGATCCCGGATTATTTACCCTCAAAGGTAAAACCTTGTTAGAACATGCCGATGTGGTAATCTACGACGCTTTAGTCAGTGCGCCGATTTTGGCAATGATTAACCCCAAGGCGGAAAAAATTAATGGCGGAAAACGGCGTGGGCGTCATTCCTTACCCCAGGAACAAACCACACAGTTGCTGATTGAGAAAGCCAAAACCAATGCCGTTGTCGTGCGCCTTAAAGGGGGTGATCCCTTTGTTTTTGGGCGCGGCGGTGAAGAAATGGAGGATTTAATTCAGGCGGGTGTGTCGGTAGAAGTGGTTCCAGGTATCACATCGGGGATTGCAGCCCCCGCATACATAGGGATTCCCTTGACCCATCGCCAGTATAGTTCATCTGTGACCTTTGTCACCGGTCACGAAGCGGTGGGTAAGTATCGTCCCCAAGTCAGTTGGCAGGCGATCGCCCAGGGAAGTGAAACGATTGTAATCTATATGGGGGTGCATAATCTGGGCAATATCGTAGCGCAAGTTATCGCGGCGGGACGTTCTCCAGACACCCCGGTGGCTTTGATTCGCTGGGGAACCACACCGCAGCAAGACCATTTAATTGGTACTCTGGACACCATTGTGCAGCAAGTGGAAGCAACTGGATTTGAAGCCCCTGCGATCGCGGTTATTGGTGATGTGGTTAATCTACAGCAAATTTTGAGTTCCTGCAAACCTGTAATTCTTAGTTAGGATGAGTGAGTGAGAAATCGTTAATGACAAATGACGATCACCACCGTTAACTTCAATTGTCCCCACCTACTTAGATGGTCAATTCCGGGTCATCCACACCCAAAAATAGGTTAATGCGCTGGTGGGAGTCCCTAACTCCCCCATCACGATTATTAGTCATCGCTTTGGCTGCACCCTTGGCGGTGTTGAATGCATGGGCATTTTCGGAAATTTTCGCCTATTTTGAATCCCTACTTGTCACGGTGTTAGCGGCTTCCCTGTTAGCCTTCCTATTGAACTATCCGGTAAGCTGGTTAGAAACCCTGGGGATTAAGCGAGGATTAGCCGCGTTATTCGTATTTCTAGTGGCGATATTGCTGTTGTTTGCAATTGGCGTAACGTTATTTCCCCTAGTTATTACTCAAGCCCAACAATTGGTGAGTCGTTTACCCGAATGGTTCGATTCCGGGCGGCGTCAGTTGATCATGTTGGATCACAGGTTGGAAGATTTAAACTTGCCGATTAGCCTGGATGGTTTAATTATTCAAATCAATGACAGACTGAAGGGACAATTGCAAGTTATTGCGTCTAAAAGCTTGAATCTGACCCTAAATTTAGCTGTGTTTACAGTAACCAAGGTTCTGGATGTATTATTAACCATTATTTCTACATTTTATTTACTCCAGCATGGTAGGGAAGTCTGGCGTAGTTTAATTGAATGGTTACCCAATAAAGTACAGAGATCAGCGTCGAATACTCTACGCTTAAGCTTCCAAAACTATTTTATCGGGCAGATTATTATTGCTACTTTTATGGCGTCGGGGTTAATTTCGCTATTTGTCTTACTCAAGGTTCCGTTTGGGTTGTTATTTGGGTTTACGATTGGAGTTATGGCACTGGTTCCCTTTGGCGGTTCTGTGGGTATAGCTTTAGTCACACTACTTGTGGCACTGCGAGATATTGGTTTAGGGGTTCAGGTATTAGCGGTGGCGGTGGTTTTTCAGCAACTTGTGGAAAATTTATTAGCGCCGAGAATTTTTGGTCGTGTTACGGGATTAAATCCGTTTTGGGTGTTTATTTCTCTGTTAATTGGGGTAAGGGTGGGGGGATTATTGGGGGTGATTGTGGCGGTACCAACGGCTGTTGTGATTAAGGAGGCTTTGTTTGAGATAAGAAAGGCGAGAAAGGATCGGAATACGGGGGTGACTCCAGGGGCTGATTTGGTTCAAGATCTGTAGGGGCGCATTGACGTGCGCCCAAAATAATGTAATATTTATTCCACTACTTGAGTTGGATCAC
>NZ_JBKHHI010000316.1:0-7940 GCF_046539235.1 Coleofasciculus sp. | reverse complement strand
TACTGCTGGCGAATTGGAAAAACCTAACCCCCCAGCCCCCTTCCCAACCCCCCTCATTTCCCCCTGCGAGGAGGGAGGACAGAGGATGCTTCGCTTTTTTTGCACGGAAGGGGGAGCATCAAAGCCCCTCCAAATAAAAAAAGATATTCCGCTTCCCTCTCCTGGTAGGAGAGGCGTCGGGAGAGGTTCGGGGAGGGGTTTGGGGAGGGGTCAAGCCTCGAATCCATTAAGCGATCGCCGACTCATTGGCGTTAAAGGACAACAGCAAACTCTTCTCATTGTTGATGATAATGCGATTAATCGGTCTTTATTAGGAGAATTACTCAAACCGTTCGATTTGAACATTTTTAAAGCCGTCGATGGTCAAGATTGTTGACAAAAGGCAGTCGAGATTCAGCCTGATCTGATCTTAATGGACTTAATCATGCCGGGACTAGATGGTTTGACCGCAACGCGGCGACTGTGCCAATTGCCTCAGCTCGCAAAGACGGTTATTATTGCCATATCCGCTAATGTTTTCGAGACGACCCAGCAGGAGAGTTTAGCGGCTGGATGCCAAGATTTTCTCTCAAAACCTGTGCCAATCCAGCAACTCCTGGAATTATTGATTGTCCATTTAGGTGTTGGAGGAATTTATGAAGAACCCAGAGATTCAACAACTGGTGAATTGGAAACCAATACTCTACCGCTGGTTCCTCCACCTGCTTCAGAATTAGCGATTTTGTCGGAATTATTGGCAATGGGGGATATTCAAGCCATGATCGATCAAGCGCAACGTTGGGAAGGCGTAAACAGTCAATGGATTCCCTTTGCCAAACAAATCCATTATCTCGCTAGAGGCTTTCAGCTAAAAAAAATAGAGCAACTTATTAATCAATATACATCGTAAATAAAAATTAAATTATAAGCCCTAATTTTATGACCCCTAATTAATCAACCATAAGGTATAAACAAAATACTATTGCTTATGTTAGGTTAATTCATGTATTGTATCAATTGCTAAATAAAATGTAGGTTAAACTAATTACGATAATTACGATTTATGGATAATTCAACACCAAAAACCCCCAAGCTATTGATCGTTGACGATCAACCTTTAATCGGACGGTTCACTCAGGGAATCGTGCATAATTTACGAAATCGTATTCAGCTTATTTTATCTTATAAATGTTTAGCTACGGGAGAAATGACCGAAGAAGCTGTTTCTCCAGAAACGACATTCGCTTATATTGAAAAAATGGTTGAAGCTGCCTGGGATATGAGTCAAATCCTGGATAATCTCATGTACAAGAGCAAAATGGATCACTCCTTGCAGTTAACTTCGCTGAATATTAATGATATCCTCAAAAAAGAACTCGATTTTTGGCAGGCTAACCTTCAATTTAAACACAAGGTAAAAAAAAAATATGTTTTGGATGAGCATATTCCCTTAATCCCTTTAGTTTATACTGATATCTCCCAAATCTTGGATAATTTAATCGTTAATGCCCTAGATGCTATGTGGGATAAGGAAGAACAAACGTTAACAATTATCACCCGGCAGGATGAAGACAATCTTTACATTGATGTCCAAGATACAGGGTGTGGAATAGCCCCAGAAAATCTATCCAAAGTTTTTGATCCATTTTATACCACTAAACCATTGCAGGGTGAGGAAAAACAGCGAAATCAACCCACAGGCACAGGACTCGGTATTTATACTTGTATGCAGATATTAAAAGGTTTCGGGGGGGATATCAAAGTAACCAGTGAACTTAACAAAGGAAGTATTTTTACTGTGATAATACCCAAGCAAAACCATGGATAAAAAAGCAGATAAAGGGAACCTATTAGTTGTTGAAGACAATCCAACCAATCTGAGTTTCCTGTTCACTTATTTGACAAAAACCGGATTCAAGGTACTGGTTGCAACGGATGGTGAAACGGCGATTCAGCGTGTTGAAGCGGCTCAACCTGACCTGATCCTACTGGATGTGATGATGCCGGGAATTGATGGGTTTGAGGTCTGTAAACGACTCAAAAGTAATCCTTCAATGCGGGATATTCCAGTCATTTTTATGACAGCCCTATCCGATACACTCAACAAGGTTCATGGGTTTGAGATTGGCGCTGTTGATTACATTACCAAGCCGATTCAGCCGGAAGAGGTAGTCAGCCGAATCCAAACTCACCTGACACTACGGAACCTGCAAAAAGAACTGCAAGCCAAAAATGAACACTTATTACAATCCCAACAGCAAGAGAAGCAAAGATCCTTGGAACTTGAAGCGGCATTACACAAGCTGCAACAAACGGAAGTCCAATTAATTCAAGCCGAGAAAATGTCCTCGTTTGGTAAAATAGCGGCGGGTATTGCTCATGAAATTAATAATCCAGTCAATTTCATCTACGGAAACCTTTACCACGCTAATGAATATATTCAAGAACTCTTTGATCTAATCACGCTTTACCAACAAACTTATACTCATCCGACCGAGAAAATCACTCGCCAAATCCAGGCGATTGAGTTAGACTTTATCCAATCCGATTTACCTAAACTTTTGGACTCGATGCAGGTGGGTGCTGAACGAATCCGCAAAACGGTATCCTTGCTGAAGAATTTCTTCCATTTACATGAGGCTGAGTTGAAGTTTGTCGATATTAATCAAGATCTTAATAACACGCTCTTGCTCTTACAGTACCACTTAGATGCTAAAGTCGGACGACCGAGGATTGAGGTGATCAAAAATTATGGTAATTTGCCTCTTGTGAAATGTTATGCAAGTGAACTAAATCAAGTATTTATGAATATCCTTACCAATGCTATTGATGCTTTAGATGAGAAGTATGGCAAACTAACACTAGAGGATGAGATGTGGTTAATTAGAGGGGATAGCAAAGTAGGGGAAGAAGAGGGAGCAGGGGAAGAAGAGGAAGAATTTGTGCGATCGCCACTCACTCCCGATCAATCCCAAACCCCTACTATTGAAATTAGTACGGAGAGTGTAGACGAGGCGAAGGTGATTATCCGCATCGCTGATAACGGATTGGGAATGACAGAGGAGGTACACCAGAAGCTATTTGATCCATTCTTTAGCACCAAAGCCGTCGGTTCGGGAACGGGTTTAGGATTGACAATTAGTTACCAGATCATCGTGGAAAAGCACCGAGGTCAATTATCGGTCACGAGTGAGAGGGGAAACGGTACAGAATTTGTAATTGAGATTCCAATTCAATCGTAATAGTGTAATGGTTGTAGGTGGGGTTGACAAAGGGAACCCAACAGACTTAGCTCAGAAGCTAAGTTTTTCACCTGTAATTTTGCTCACCCCCTTAATGAGTAAGTTTTGAAGACTTAACGGGGAAAATCCTCAGCATCAATACAAGTAGCTAGCGCACCCTCTACAGAAAAATCAATTTCGCGACTCAAACCAATCACGCATTCAGAAAAACGCAAGGGTAGAAGACTGCGGCGACAATTTGCCAGCACCGAGACAGGATTAGAACCTTGAGTATGCTGGTTAATATCAACAGTACAGCTTGCCAATTCCTTGGGACGCCGGACGCGCATACAGGCGAATAACGCATCATCAGCCGCAATTGGCGTTAATTCTTCGATTTTCAGGACACAGAGGGATAAATCCTTTGGTTCAAGCGCCTCAGCACAAGTTCTGGCTGCATTTTCCCTAGAGATACCTGCACGCAAGAGTTCTGCGGCGCAGATTTGAAACTGATCGACACCAGCACTGACAGGATTAGCAGGAAAGGCTAGGGTGAATAAACTTGCTGTAACGAGCTGACTGGCACAAATTTGCCAAAAATGACGACTACCAATACGATTTTTCCTGTTCATAAGGGGTTTTCTGGTGAACGATATCCTACGCTAGGATAGCCGATTTACAGCCGTTTTCAAGCAGATGGGGGAGATGGGGGAGATGGGAAAGCTGGGGAAGCTGGGGAAGCTGGGGAAGCTAGTCTTACTTTTCACGGGATCTGGAAAACCTCTCTCCAAACCTCTCTCCTGCAAGGAGAGAGGCTTTAAATTCTTTCCCTTCCCACCCCTTCGGAGAAGCAAGCTACGCAGGGAAGGGGGCTGGGGGGTTAGGTTTGATATCGATTTTTATAGATGACGTGATAAAGTCAGGGGAGGTAGTAGAGCATATCATCTCCTGAGAAAAGATAAACCGATAGGAATACAGTTAAAGTAGAGAAATAGGCTTGATCAGGACTTACGGGGAAATGCTGCAAGCAGAACAGGTCTTATGCTATCGCTATCACCTTCATCATCCCTTTGGCAATAACCCTGGACGCCAAACCTGGTTGGCGTTTGACCATTCTGTATCCCCGCCAGAATCAGTGATTGTTAAGCTGTTGGCATTTAACCCTCAGATGCAGTGGGATGAGTTTAAGTTATTTGAACGCGAAGCCCAAGTTCTTCAACAGCTAACCCATCCTCAAATTCCCCGCTATCGGGATTATTTTTCCTTGGATAGCCAGGTAGGAGAGGGTTTGTATTGGTTCGGATTAGTTCAACAATACATTCCGGGGGCTTCCTTACGGCAATTATTGGCTCAAGGTAAACGGTTCACTCAAGAAGACGTGAAGCGTATTGCTGAGTCAGTGTTAGAGATTCTTAGTTATCTGCATGGCTTACAACCGCCAGTGCTACATCGAGATATCAAACCCAGTAACTTAATTTTGGCGGATGATTTGCCCATTTATCTGGTTGATTTTGGGGCGGTGCAAAATCGGGCGGTGACAGAAGGAGTGACCTTTACAGTAGTAGGGACAACTGGCTATACTCCTTTAGAACAGTTTTGGGGAAAGGCTGTACCCGCCTCGGATTTGTATGCTTTAGGCGCAACCCTAATCCATTTACTCACCGGGATTACCCCGGCTGATTTACCCCAACAAGATTTACGGATACAATGGAGCGATCGCGTCTCGGTTGATCCCCAGTTGATTCGTTGGATAGACGTCTTGACTGCACCGGATTTAGACGCACGATTTAGTAGCGCTGCTGAGGCGCGAGAGGCGCTACATCACCATCGTTATCCCCAACATTCCCTAACCAACCGCCCTCAACCGAAAGGTAGCCGCGTTCAGCTTAAGCAATCGCCCCAGCAGCTTATTCTGAAAATTCCTCAACCCAAGCGATCGTTCCGGGATATTCTCAAACTAGGGGGTGACTTACTACTCACCGCTTGTTCACTCCCGCTTTTATTACTATTCGGGTTAATCTTTTTAGGCTTAGGTATCGGGCTATTTGCCACATTATCCCATAATGGCACGTTGTTTCTGCTTCTGCTCCCCCTGGTTGTGTTTATGGGATGGCTCTGGCGGGCTACCAATCAGGAATTAGGTAAAGTCCAAGATAAAGTGGACTATAATTTGCGTCATCTGTTCGGAGGTTATTGTCTTTATTTGACTCCAGAACACTTCATTATTGAACGAGAACTCTTGGGATTAACCTATCAGCGTCATATCGGTCAATTGACTGATATCAAAAATATCAAGTTAATTCCTTTTGCCGAGATAAGGTTAGAAACATGGATGATTTACTATTCCTTCGGTGAAACCTTAACCGAAAACGAGCGGCGTTGGTTAGTTGAGGAACTTCAAGGATGGGTAGAAGGGTAGGAGGGTAGAAGGGGAAAAGGATAGTAAACAAAAATTATATGGTATTGTCGGGGCGGGTTTAGAGATTTAATTAACGGGTCTACCGATAACTTATCAACAAAACCCGCCCTCTCGTTGTTTATATTTGAATAAAATGACGAATGGCAAATGAAAAAACAAATGTTAGCGGAACGTTATCAACTCGAAAGAAAACTCGGACAAAATGCGGGACGTCAAACCTGGTTAGCCCAAGACATTAGCCTGTCACCGCCGCAACTTGTCGTGGTGAAGCTGTTAGCGTTTAATCCTCAGATGCATTGGGATGAGTTAAAGCTATTTGAAAGAGAAGCGCAAGTGCTTCAGCATCTCAATCATCCCCGAATTCCTGAGTATCGTGATTTCTTCGCCATTGAAAAGCAATTCGGAGAGGGATTACCGTGGTTTGGTTTAGTCCAAGATTACATTCCTGGTGACTCTTTACAAGCGCTATTAGATCAGGGAAAACGATTCACAGAAGCAGAGGTTTGTCAAGGGTCCGAGAGTATTTTAGAAATTCTTATTTATTTGCATGAACTATCGCCCCCTGTATTTCATCGTGACATTAAACCAAGTAATTTAATTTTGAGCCAGGATGGACAGGTTTATCTGGTTGATTTTGGTGCTGTACAAGACCGCGCGACAGCAGAAGGTGTAACATTTACAGTAGTGGGAACTAGTGGCTATACACCACCAGAACAACTTTGGGGAAAAGTCGTTCCCGCTTCAGATCTCTATGCATTAGGGGCGACATTAATTCATTTATTAACGGGAATAGCACCAGCTGATTTACCCCAACATCAGATGCGCTTACAATTTAGCGATTATGTCAATCTCAGTCCCCATTTCTGCCAATGGTTGGAACGTTTGACAGAACCAGCACCAGAACGACGGTTTACTGGGGCGCGTCAAGGGCTATTGAGTTTAAAATCAGGTAGAGACTCGCAGAGAAATCTGGCGCAGTCATCGCGCGATCGCGTGCGTTATGGTCGTCTAGCTGGCTTGACCTTACTCCAGTTTATCATTGCCAGTATCGCCCTCAGTCTGATTTTGCCCAATTTTTGGGAAATCAGACAAACCCAACCCGTGGACACCAAAGATAATGTAAGTTTGATGAACCGCACCCAGGTAAGGGTTAGATTAGAGACATGAGTCTTTAACTAATCCAAGGCGATATGTTGCAGCCCCAACAGATCTTACGCGATCGCTATCAGCTTAAGCAAAAATTGGGTGACAATCCTCGGCGTCAAACCTGGCTGGCAGATGATATAACTCTATCTGTGCCTCAACCCGTGATTGTGAAACTCTTAACCTTTGGCGGTGAGGTACAGTGGGATGATTTACGGCTATTTGAACGGGAAGCACAAATCCTCAAACAGCTAAAGCATCCCCGCATACCCAAGTATAGAGACTATTTTCACATTGATGAGCGATCGCTGTGGTTCGGCTTAGTGCAAGACTATATTCCTGGCGTTTCCCTGAAAACCTTGATGAGTCAGGGTCAGCGATTTATCGAAGCCGATATCCGTAAAATTGCTAGAGAACTCCTGCACATTCTTCAGTTTCTGCATCAACTTAATCCAGCCGTACTCCATCGCGATATTAAGCCTAGCAATGTGATTTGGGGTGAGGATGGGCATATCTATTTAGTTGATTTTGGTGCAGTGCAGGATCGAGCAACCACAGAAGGTGCTACTTTTACTGTTGTAGGAACTTATGGCTATGCTCCCATGGAACAATTTGGTGGTCGGGCAGTTCCCTCCTCTGATCTCTATGCCCTCGGCGCGACACTGATTCATCTTCTCACAGGTACAGCCCCGGCTGATTTGCCCCAACGGAATTTACGAATATGCTTTGAAGACCGAGTGAACCTAAACCCCAGTTTAGTCAGTTGGATGCAAAAGCTAACTGAACCCGCGCCAGAACAGCGATTCAAGAGTGCTGCTGCTGCCCTCAACGCCCTGGAATCGGGTAAGACAACTCGCCATTCTATTCAAGCGACTCCAACCGCCTTTATCAACAATTCAGGCTGTGGCGGTTTATTTGACGCCTTAATCCCCGTTCCCGATGAAATCAAAGGCTGGAATTGGGGGGCGTTTTTCATGCCTTACTTGTGGCCCCTCACCAATAAAGTTTGGATTGGACTGTTGGCATTAGTCCCCCAAGTGGGATGGTTGATGGCAATTGTCTTAGGTGTTAAGGGGAATGAATGGGCGTGGAAAAGTAGAAAATGGCGCAGCATTGAGCAATTCAAAGCCCATCAACGCGGTTGGACGATTGCCGGATTGTTTATTGGTATACCTATG
>NZ_JBKHHI010000315.1:0-7970 GCF_046539235.1 Coleofasciculus sp. | reverse complement strand
GGGTTTCACTATTATCGTTTTTTGCCTCACCCAGATGCGACTAAACCCGCCCTGAGCGAGTGCAAAAATTAAATCATATCTTCCCTATATCTTCTCCCTTGTCTCCTCCGCTCCCAGACGTAGCATGCTACGTCTCTACATTCGCTAAAATTTCTTGCCACTCCTGATCTGATAACGGCTGTACAACAAACTCCACACCAAAACAATCGGCGGCGGCTTGCGTCAGCGCTTCGATCACCCTTTGCCTTAAATTATCCCCTCGCTGAGTCAGAGGTAAATTTACCGGAGATGGTTCACCAAACACCTGAGCAAATAACTGAGCATCTGGCTCTAAGCGCATCGAACCATGTTGTAATATTGTGTCACCGCGTCGCAACTGAGCGCTACCAATCAGTTTATCCCCTTCAGTTGTCACCAAATCGGCACCCGTAGCTGTGGCAAAACAATTGGGATTGTGGCGATAATCTCGTCCCGCCTTACCATAGTGCAAATCGACACCTAGCGATCGCCACCCCTGAATTAAAAATTCACAAATCTGCTGATATGCCTCAAGGCGTTTGTTACTGAGTCCTGAAGTCACCACCATATAGGTTAAATCACCTTGGTGTAGCACCGCACGTCCTCCCGTGGGACGCCTAACTAAGGGAATCGGTTTTCCGTTCCAAGTCAGAGTTTGCCAAGCCGGAGACCAACGACGTTGATGATATCCTAGGGAAATTGTCGCAGATTCCCAGGTGTAAAACCGCAGAACTGGAGAATTCCTAGCACCTGTACATCCAGACGTGCCATGGCACGTCTCTACATTGCTCCCCTGCTGTTGTTCCAGAAGCCACTGGTCAATTGCCATCTGAAGCTGTCCGGAGAGGCATAGGGGAGGGATTAAACGCCACGGTGATTGGCTCGTCAGGATTGGTTTCATCGCTTCATCGAATTTTTAAAATCGTTGTCATACAGTAGACAAAACTTTACATTTTAATTTTGCCATTTCCATCTCCTTTTATCCTGTTTTAGCGAAACCGTAATACGTTTTAATACGACGTAATCCTAGAATTAATCCATTTATATCAGGTGTAAATGCATTAGATATTATTTAATTATAAAAGTAAATAATTGTAGGTATTACGAAAAAAATAATGTATTACGATTTTCCTCTATTGCAAAAGGAAAAAAGTTTTTATAAAACTCTTAGTTATTTACCCACAACAACCTATCTACAGTGCTATTAATTGAATAGGAATGAATCAGGAAAAATAGAAATGCTAAATAGGGTGTAGCCGATCAGTCTTCCGTTAATTTGTCCAAGCTATGGTGCCGTCATGACCGTTAAATCAATTAAACCGAATGTTTCTTTTAGTTTGTTTACAGCATCTAAGCAAGTTCAATTTATTCAAACCTTAAAGCGGATTCGGTTTAGCGGTCATCTGATACTAACGAGTCCAGACCAGCAAAAATGGTTGTTTTTTGTATGCGACGGTCATCTGATGTATGCCACGGGTGGCACTCATCCAGTGAGACGGTGGCTGAGAAACATAGCCGCCCACAGTCCTCAGTTAACGTTAGATCGACTAACCATACAGCGTGATTTAAGCCAATTCAATCAAGCGAATTGTCAAATTTCTTGGCAATATTACCTGTTGAGTTTATGGGTAAAGCAACAGAAAATAACTCATGAACAGACGAAGAACCTGATTCAATCAGTGATTACGGAAGTTCTGTTTGATATCGCCCACGCCCAGCAAACCACTTACCAAATTAAACAAGATAATACGTTATCCACCCAACTTCCGGTTATTGATGTAGAAAGGGCGATCGCACAAACTGATAAGTTATGGCAGGCTTGGCATCACGATTTAGTGGCGGACTATTCTCCCAACCAAGCTCCGGTGATTAGACAGCCCAAAGCCTTGGAAGCCCGGACGTCAGAGGCAGTTTACCAACTCCTGAGTAAACTTTTAGACGGGAAACATACGTTGCGGGATGTGGCGGTGCAGATGAAGCGGGATGTCTTGCAAGTAACTCGTTCTCTGTTACCTTATATTCGCTGGGGATTAGTGGAGTTAATTTCTATCCCTGATTTACCGAGTCCCGTCAAGCAAGAGAGTTCAGAAAATCCACCCGCCACCACACAATCCACCCAGCCACTAATTGCTTGTGTAGATGACAGTCCCTTGGTTTGCCACACCATGGAAAAACTACTCAACGCCAGTGGTTATCGATCGCTAGTGATTGACGATGGCTTACGTGCGATCGCGCTGTTGATTTCTCGGAAACCTGACTTAATCTTTCTCGATTTGGTGATGCCGAATACCAATGGCTATGAGATTTGCGCCAAATTACGCAAATTGCGAGCGTTTCAAAATACACCGATTGTGATTTTGACCGGAAAAGATGGCATTGTCGATCGCGTTCGAGCCAAATTAGTGGGCGCATCGGATTTCTTGAATAAACCCATTGATGCGGGGACTGTACTCAATGTTATCAGACAGCATCTTAAGCAGGCTGTTGTTAGTCATTAGTCAGTGGTTTTGGGTGAAAATCACTGACTAACAACGAGAACTCAATCAAAACCATCCATTCTTATTTTACGCGAGGTAAATATCATGGGAACTGCCCTAGTTGTTGAAGATTCTGCCACCGATATGCAAATTATCATTAAATGTCTACAGGAAGGAGGTATCAACGTCTTGACGGCTGACAGTGGTGAAGCCGCCCTGGAAAAACTGAATAACCACAAACCTGATGTTATTGTCCTCGACGTTGTGCTTCCAGGTCTCAGTGGGTTTGAAGTCTGTCGCGATTTGAAAGCTGCCGATAATACCCGCAAAATTCCGATTGTGATTTGCTCGACCAAAGGCGGCGAGATGGATAAATTTTGGGGTATGAAACAAGGCGCTGATGCCTATCTGTCTAAACCCGTTGATCAAGATGAGTTGCTGCGTACCGTTAAACAATTGACGCTGCGATAAGTTTAATGTCCATTCGCTCTAGATTAGTCATTACTGGATTGATTTTAAATCAACCCTGAGATGTATCGAAACCCAATCCCAAATCTAATGATTAATCTAGACTGACCCAATCCCATTCATTTTTTCATGAGGTCAATATCATGGGGACTGCTTTAGTTGTTGAAGATTGCTTAACCGATTTGCAAATCATTACTCGCTGCTTACAGGAAGAAGGAATTAAGGTGCTAACCGCTGATAGTGGTGAAGAAGCACTTGCCAAACTTAGCAACCAAAAACCTGATGTAATTGTGCTGGATGTTGTGTTACCTGGTCGGAGTGGATTCGAGGTTTGCCGGGATATTAAAGATGCGGCTAGTACCAAAAGCATCCCTGTGGTTATTTGCTCAACCAAAAGTGGCGAAATGGATAAATTTTGGGGAATGAAACAAGGTGCCGATGCCTACATTAGTAAACCGATTGATCAGGCAGAACTTTTACGCACAGTGAAACAGTTGATTAGAAGCTGATCAACGAGAGAAAGTAGGAGTATCTCATTTTAGCAACAGGGGTGCATCTGCAAAACCTACGCCAAGCGTAACTATCTTTCTCGTCTGGAGAAGTACATAAGCCAGATACTCACACTACCTAAGTTGTAGAGAATGTCAATGTCCAACGTTTTACTCAGCTCAAATCCTTCCTTACCCACTACCCCAACCCAAGCACAATTATCGGGTTCTTCTACCCAGGACAATGAACAGTTTTTGCGGTTTCATTTGTTACCGGACACCACCGCATTATTACCCATTCACCAACTGACTGAAGTATTGACGATTCCTAGAGGTCAAATTGTGCCAATTTTTCAAATGCCAGCTTGGGTAATGGGGGCTTACAATTGGCGGGGTGAAGTTTTATGGATGGTTGATTTAGGTCATTTAGTCGGACTTACACCCTGGTATCAACAAGCTGCTAGTGGTTCAGCTTATACGGCGATTGTGCTGCAAGCCAAAACCCAATCGTCAACCTCCACCCAAGCCAACAGCGAAATGCTAGGACTCGTGGTGAACCGAGTTGAAGATATTGAATGGTGTAATGCCGATTGGATTCAATCTCCTCCCTCCGCTAGTGTTACCCCGGAACTGGTGCCATTCTTGCGCGGGTATTGGTTGAAAAATAATGGTGAAATGCTCGTAATTATTGATGGAAACGCGATTATTGCATCGATGCCCAAGCAATCCGTTTAAGGTAACAAATGTGTAATGTCGAGTAATTTTCGCTTATCCCATTTTGTAGAAGCGTATCATCTTAGTCTGTAGAGGCTGGTTTAACTATTCCCTTGGCTTTTTCACCCCGATGTGACTAAACCCGCCCTGATCAATTGTTTAATTTTCCATGTTTTCGATCTAACTCATCAAGTCCGAATCATGGTGTTCTACCTTGCCACGATTAATTCATTGTTGTTTCAGTTTACTGGACTTACACGACCGATTATTAAATAAAACTGCCTCGCATTGAGTGGCAGTTAGATTTCTGCCCCAAGGCTTATACGATTCCATATCCCATTATCGTAGAACTCCCTACCAATGGAAATAGGTAAGGAGGCAAATCGTAGGACATGGACTCGAGTAAGTCCAGTTTTGAGCAATTTGCTAATTCCTTCTTATTTTGTATTAAAGAGGTTTGATCCATGACTAGACTTTCTCCCAAACCTGGTTCCAATCACGATACCAATGGTCGCGGTTCCTACTCGCAGAATCTACCCGTTGAGACTCAAAACTATTCGAGTGACTATCCCCCATCAATGCCCTATCGAACGCCTGGGACTGCTGATCAATCTTTACCTAAATTGTCTGCACTCGAGGCAATGGGAAAAACGCCAGAACAGCGATCAAACCGTCGCGGGTTGCTGTCTAGTCTGCGAAGTAAAGCGATTGGTTTAGCGCTAGCGATTGGAACATTACCCCTGTTGGCAATTGGAGCAACATCCTATTTCACAGCCAGTAGCGGGATGTATAAGCAAATTATCAATAACGAACACACAAGGGTCCTTGACTTGGAAGACAAGTTGAAGCTGTTCATGGAAGAACGCTACAGTGACATTCAAATCATGGCTGAACAACCAGCTTTTAATAATCCAGAAATTCGGGATGTTATATCCAAGGAAGAACAAAAACGTCTGCTCAATAACTATGAGAAACTGTACGAAGTTTACGACAGTGTGGCGGTATTTGATCTTCAAGGCAAGCTTATCGCTCAATCAGAATCTGGGGGAGAAATTTTCACGAATCACTTCGACCAAGACTATTTCCAGGAAGCCTTGAAAACTGATCAGGTCTTCATCCGGGAACCACGGGTTTCTGAGTTTAGTAAAAAGTTCAGTCTTTTTGTGGCAGCGCCGATTAAGGATTCGGTGACGGGACAAACCATTGCCATTATTCGTGCCCGTGCGCCGATGGAAGCCGTGAATGGTATTTTTGGTGAGGAAGACGAAATCCGGGAATTTGACTTGATCGATTCATCGGGTCAAATCGTGGCAGCAAAAACACCTGAATATATTGGTCAAACGATCACGGAGCAATATCCTGAGCTATTAAAGCAAGCTGAACAAACTACAGAAGATACCCTCAGTACTTTTGTACAGCGACCTACCGGACAGGCAGTTGTAACCTACTCTCCAATTGAAGAACTGGAGCAGCGATACAACCTCAACTGGGCGCTGATTGTTTCGCGTCCCACTGAGATAGCATTTGCACCGCAACGGAACATGCTCTGGACATTGGGATTAGGGACAGGTGGTGCTGCCTTAATGGTGGGTGCAGTCGCGACGTTCGTGGCTGGGAACGCTACTCGACCGATTGTGGATGCAGCCGGTGCGGTGGCAAAAATTGGTCAAGGTGACTTGGATACTCGCTTACCAGTTAAAGGGGATGACGAACTGGCTACTCTCGGTGTAAACATCAACGACATGGCGAGTCAGTTAGAGGTATTTATTGAAGAACAAGAACTCGCTGCCGAACAAGCCCGCTTACTAGCAGAGATTACCGGTTCTCGCACCCTGAAATCCCAGGAAATCCGGGATCTGTTCCAGAAAGCGGTTGAGGAAACTCGTAAAATCCTTAAGGCTGAACGGGTGATGATTTTCCAATTTAACCCCGATGGCAGCAGCTATGTGGCGGCTGAATCTGTCGCCATGGGTTGGCCCCGCAGTCTGAATGACAAGATTGAAGAACTCACTCTGTCTGAGGAACGACGCCAGACGTATAAAGAAGCCCGTGTTGTCGCTACCAATCATGTCTTTGAAGCAGATCTTGTCCCTGAACAACAGAAGTTAATGGCACGTCTGGGTGTCAAAGCCAACTTAGAAGTGCCAATTCTCCATGAAGGTCAACCTTTTGCTTTGATCATGGCGCAGCAATGTTCGGTTCCTCGTGAATGGCAAACCGCAGAAGTCAACTTCTTCAAACAGTTAGGCGGTCAGATTGGACTGGTAATTGACCGAGTAATGCTCCTAGAAACCACCGACAAACTGGCGCAAGAACAACGGGAGTTGAAAGAAGGCTTACAAAAACGCGCTTTAGAACTCCTGAAGGAAGTAGACCCAATTAGTAAAGGAGACTTAACCATTCGGGCGCGAGTAACTGCTGATGAAATTGGTACGGTTGCTGACTCGTACAACGCCACGGTAGGAAACTTACGCAAAATTGTCGAACAGGTGCAAGACGCCGCCACCCAGGTGGCGACAACCACAAGCACCAACGAAGTTGCTGTTCAATCCCTATCCGCAGAAGCCTTGCGCCAAGCCGAGCAAATTTCCAAAGCCCTCAGCCGCGCCCAAGAAATGGCAGAAACGGTACGCATGGTTGCCTCCCACGCTGAACATGCAGAATTTGCGGTGCGTGAGGCGTCTCAGACAGTGGCAGAAGGTGACGACAATATGAACCGGACGGTTGAAGGGATTCTGGCTATCCGCGAAACTGTAGCAGAAACGGCGAAAAAGGTCAAACACTTAGGGGAATCGTCACAAAAGATTTCCACGGTTGTTAACCTGATTAGCACCTTTGCCGCCCAAACCAACCTGCTAGCGCTAAACGCTTCCATTGAGGCAGCCCGCGCTGGGGAAGAAGGACGAGGATTTGCGGTAGTTGCGGACGAAGTACGTGCCTTGGCGCGGCAGTCGGCAGAAGCGACAGCAGAAATTGAAAAACTGGTGGCGGCGATTCAAGGGGAAACCAATGAAGTGGTTGCGGCAATGGAAGCAGGTACAGAACAGGTGGTGACGGGGACAAAATTAGTGGATGAAACTCGTGCATCTCTGAACAAAATTGCCACAGCTTCTAATCAGATTAACCAATTGGTTGAAGCCATTGCCGAAGCTACGGTGATCCAATCCAAAGCTTCTGAAGATGTGACCCAAACGATGACGGATGTGGCGCAAATTGCTGCCCGAACATCAGAAGAAGCAGGTTTTGTTTCGGCTTCCTTTGAACAACTACGAAAAGTGGCTCAAGCCCTACAAGCTGATGTGGGTCAGTTTAAGTTGAAGTAGTTATTGGTCATTGGTCATTAGTCATTGGTCATTGGTTAATTCATCTGATTAACCGCTTGGGTTCATTTTGTAGGGGCGACCCACTGGTATCAATCAACAACTGTGTCCACTTAATTGGATCGGGTCGCCCTTTATTCAATCCCAAATAAGCTGATTTAAGGTTGGTGGGCGCTGCCCACCCTACGGTATATATAGCGCTACGCGAAGCGGGAATAGGCAATAGGCAATAGGCAATAGTCAAGAAAAAAGCTTACTAAATTAGGGGATTGAGCGATTTTTAATTTTCCTTAATTTGTCCTAACGTGTCTGCGTAGTGCTATCAAGGATTTCGCAAATCTTGACATTAAGGATTGAAATGACAAAGGACAAAGGACAAATGACGAATGACAAAGGACAAATGACAAATGACGAATGACAAATGACAAAGGACAAATGACGAATGACAAATGACAAATGACAAATGACGAATGACAAATGACAAA
>NZ_JBKHHI010000314.1:0-7990 GCF_046539235.1 Coleofasciculus sp. | reverse complement strand
GTCATTGGTCATTGGTCATTGGTCATTGGTCATTGGTCATTTGTCATTGGTCATTTGTCATTGGTCATTTGTCATTGGTCATTTGTCAGGAAACAGGGAAAAAGTCCCTAAACTCGCCCCGGAAAGATGCGCCATGGCACGTCTCTACAAATCTTATAACTGCTGCCAAAGTTTAACTGTACCATCTCGATTTCCTCCTGCTAACCACTGACCATCTGGACTTAGAGCAACGGATACCACAGAACCAGCATCGTTATTGTCCAAGACAAGCAACGGTTCATCTATGCCTAGCCACCAGATCTTAATCGTACCGTCTGCATGAGCCGCGATCGCACTTTGCCCGTTATCGCTAAAAATAATCGACATGGCTGGTGCAGAGGGACATTGCCAACTCTCTACCCGTTGAGCAATATCGAGTTGCCATACCTTCAGAGTACCATCGGTACAGGCGGCAGCTAACCGACGCCCATCGGGACTTAAGGCAAGGGAGTTGATCGAACTCAGATTGTCGGTGAGACTGAATTCTAGATCAAACGGCTGAAAATGCCATAAATCAATAATGCCATCTCCGCCGCCACTGACAAGAGTTTCGCCATCTGGACTTAATGCGATCGCGGATAATCGTCCGGCGTCTTGAACTAAATCCTGGAGGAATTCCCCTTGCTCCAATTGCCACAGCTTAATGGTTTGATCAAAGCTACCACTGATCAGAGTTTGGTTATCTGGCATAATCACCAGCGATCGCACCGAACCATTATGACCTGTCAAGGTATGGCATAATTCCCCAGTCTCTAGATGCCATACCTTAATCGTCTGATCAAATCCCCCACTTGCCAGCCATTTGCCATTAGGACTTAAGCTAAGACAGAGGACTCCCTGTTGATGATCACTAAATGTGTGAATCAGATCACCCGTCTCTAAGTGCCACAGCTTCACGGTTTTGTCTAAACTGCAACTAGCAAGGATTTGCCCATCAGAACTCATTGCCAAAGCGCTAACCCAATCCTGATGTCCTTTCCGGGTTAATCTGAAGTTCCAATTGGGTAGGATTGGTTCAGGGACAAAATCACTCGGATACGCTTTTATGTTCTCTTCCCAGACGCGCCATGGCGTTATGTTCTCTTCCCAGACGCGCCATGGCGCGTCTCTACAGACATCCCCAGCTTCCCCATCTTTCCTAACAGGGGAAACTGATTCGGAAGCGACAGGAAATAAGGATGGTTCACCCCCCGCCTCTGGGTGCCAATGGGTTGGTCGTTCTGGATCAGCCGCAATCGGGATTTGATATTGTAGTTTATCAAGATCGGCAGTAATTTGTGCGATCGCGGCTTCTAATTGCTCGATGTGGTTAGGCAAAGAGGCACTATTGAGATAATCCACAACATTCCGCAGCGATTGTTCCACGCTAACAATTCGAGCTTGAAGTTTGGCAATTTTGATCGCCCCTAATTCCGAAGCGGGATTCTCAATTTGAGCCAGATAGTCAGGGAGTTTTGCTTGTAGAGAGGCTAGTGCTTGCTTAAGTTGCTGTTGGTATAACGATTGACTCTCTTGGGACAGTTGTCGATGCAATTGCGCCATGGCTCCCGTTAACCGATATCGGCTGTGTTGCTCAAACCGCAGGCGATTGATCAGATTGAACAACAGGGTAATCGACAATGGAACCGCCCCATAGATAATTTCACCAGACGCCGCGGCGACAGCCCAGCCAATGATTGAGACAGCAACAAAGATACACTCGGCAATTTTCAGACGATGAGTTAGCATTCCCTGTCATCAGGATTCATAGTCTTGGAATTATGAATTATGCACAAACATAAGATGTAGCTGATGTAGCTTGCTTCTTTTCGGGAGCGAGTATGACAAATGACATAAGACATAAGACCAATTACTAATAACCAATAATTAAAGACCAAGAACCATCCTGGCAATATTAAAATAAATCAACACACCCAACACATCAACCGCCGTGGTAATAAACGGGGCTGACATTAAAGCCGGATCTAATCCCAGGGAACGGAACAGAAACGGCAACGCCGAACCCGCTACCGATGCCAGAATCGCGATCGCGACTAAACTGATACCCACAGACAAGGCAACAAAGATATCATCTCTGAGCAGATACGCCCAAACCGTCGCCACTGAGCCTAAAATTACTCCCAGTAAGGCTCCTGCCATGGCTTCACGCCCGATTACCTGTAATGAACCCATATCGCGAATTTCGTCAGTATTTAAACCGCGAATCACCACCGTTGACGATTGAGCGCCCACATTTCCCCCTGTACCTACTAGTAGGGGAATAAATGCCGCCAGCGCCACGACTCTCTCTAGGATGTCTGATTGAGAATTAATGATCGTGGCAGTCACGCTGTTTGTCAGTAACAATACAAATAACCAAACCACTCGTTTACGGGCAACGGTAATTAAATTAGTTTGAAAGTAATTATCGCGCCCCGATTGCACCCCACCGCCTAAAGCATAAATATCTTCCGTGGTTTCTTGTTCAATAATATCGATCACATCATCAACCGTGACAATTCCCACCAAACGATGTTCTCGATCAACCACAGGCACAGCCAGAAAGTCGTAGCGTTGGATTAACCGCGCCACTTCTTCTTGATCAGTATCCGTGTGAACATAAACCACATCACGAGTCATCACTTCACCTAGAGTTTGCTCCGGTGGAGACACAACCAAATCCCGCAATGAGACGATTCCACTCAGGTGTCGCTCTGCATCGGTGACATAAACGTAATAAATCGTCTCCGTGGTACTGGCTAAACTACGAATCCGTTCCAGGGTTTCGCCCAAGGTTAAGCTTTCTTTAAGGGAAATATACTCCGGGGTCATGATTCGCCCTGCGGTATCGGCTTGATAACCGAGGAGTTGAGCAGTGGCTTGACGTTCTTGGGGACTCAGTTGGGCAAGCAAACGGCGAACTACTTTGGCGGGTAATTCATCAAATAATCGAACTCGATCATCGGGGGACATTTTGTCCACGATGTCAATTACATCTTGGCGTTTAAATTCCTCGATCAGCGACTGTTGGACGCTAGAGTCAAGGTACTCGTAAACTTCGATCGCCTCAGCTTTCGAGAGTAAGCGGAACGCGATAACCTGTAGGGCGTCGGGCAATCCTTCGATCGCGTCGGCGATGTCCACTGGTTGTACGGGCACTAATACCTGTTTAGCACCCTGAAAATTGTTTTGTTCCAACAGCATTTGCAGTTGAGTCCGAACTAACTCCCGCAATTCACTGCGCGATCCCGGTTGGAGGGCAATTTGGTTTTCACTCAAGTCAGACATAATCAGCCTGGATAGTCCTATACTATGCTATAACCGGATTGCAAGAGTTGAATGATCAGACTTCTGGTCGAAGTAACCGAGAAGCTTTCACGAATCACCTCAGCTAGCGCTCACTGCCGATGTCCGAAACAGATGTCGATCACGGATTCTTAAGTCTTCAGTTTAACTTCAAGTGGTCTCTAGGTGTTTACTCAGGGATGAGAAATGCGTGGTAAACTGCCCTCTAAAACTCAACGCGATCGCGACGAAATGAGATATGAAGATTAAAACTAAATCGCGATTATCTCCGGAACCTCAAGAAGTAAGCCGGAGCCGGATAGCGGACAGTCTGCGGGTTTCAATATCCCGTAGACTGTCAACTACCTCGCTTATGCGCTTGAATGTATTCTTCCAGAACCTTGAGCGGCGCACCTCCAGCCGAACGAATATAAAGCTGATCCCCCCATAATCCTTTTTTCCAGTTTTTAAAGTAAGGCTTTAAGTCAGACTCAAACTCCTTTCTAAGAACTCTGCTAGTTGCCGATTTGATTGAACCCAATAAAGTAGAAATATTATTGGCGGGGTGTAAATCAATCAGTAAGTGGATATGGTCAGGTTCTCCCTCACACTCTAATAGCCAAGACTTGTTTTTTATTAGTACATTGGCTGCGACCTGCTTGAACTTCTCAATCATTTGCCCTGAAAAGGCTTTGCGTCGGTAAGCTGTGACGAAGTAAGTGTGCAACTGAATTGAGTAAACACACTATGCTTTAGTCATTAACAGTGAGCGCCTTTGCGGTAAATGAACTAGGATCAAATTTTTTCTGTCATATCCTTCCCCTAAGGAGAACCATGTCCGTCGAGCAGCCATCTAACTCTCACCTACAGGTAAACTCTTCTCACCCAACCCATATTACCGCATTAGAACAGGAACTCATTGAACTGCGACGCCAAGTCTCCCGACAGACATTACTCAACCAAATTGTGCAAGCGATGCGCGGTACACTGGTGTTGGAAGATATTCTCCAAACTACGGTCGATCAGCTCCATGAAACACTTAATGTCAGTCGCTGTTTGATTTTTCGACCGGATGGTGAGTCGCAAATGACGGCACATCATGTTTCAGAAGCGACCGCCCAACGGGAGAGTATTTTGGGGGTCTACTGTGATTTTTATCGGTATCACCACCAGGAATTGAGCCAGGGTCAGCCTGTGGTTGTCCCGCAAATTACTCCCAATTTTCCCGATCTGTTAATCGAGGCGGCGCAGGAATGTGAAATTCGCGCTATTTTGATTGTGCCATTGCTTGACCAAAATTCCTATATTGGCGGAATTAGTCTACACCAGTGTGATCAGCCACGGGAATGGAACCGAGAGGATATTGAGTTTGTCCAAGCCATTGCCGATCATTGTGCGATCGCGATTCATCAAGCCCAATTGTATGCTAAGTTACAACGTGAATTGAGAGAACGTCAGCAGGTAGAAGAAGCACTCCGGCAAAGTGAAACCCGCTTCCGCACGGTGCTCAAACATGCGCCCTTGGTGGTGTTTAATCAAGATCAGGATTTACGCTACACTTGGGCTTACAATGTGGTTCCTGATGATGACTTGGATGCTATCTTAGGAAAAACCGACAGCGAACTCCTAGCCCCCCAAGAAGCACAACCATTAATATCCATCAAGCAGCGTGTATTGACCAGTGGGATAGGAATGCGAGAGGAAGTCTCTCTCACCATTAATGGTGAACTTCGATACTATGATTTGACCGTCGAACCCTTACGCAACTCAATCGGAGACATAGAGGGAATTACCTGCGCGGCAATGGATATTAGCGATCGCAAATACATCGAGAATCAGCTTAAGATTTCCTTACAGCAAAAGGAAGTACTGTTCCAAGAAATTCACCATCGGGTCAAAAATAACCTACAACTCGTCTCTAGCCTGCTTGAGCTCCAATCACAACAAATTGATGATCCTGAGATTTTTGCCCTCTTCCAAGCCAGCCAGAACCGAATTAAATCCATGGCTCTTATCCATGAGGAACTCTATCAATTTGATCACTTGCAGCGGATTAATTTTCTCAATTATATTGAAAATCTTACCTATCATTTGATTCAAACCTATGCTATTCATCCCGAATCTATTCATCTACACCTTAACATCGATCAAGATTTAAACTTTGATCTATCAACTGCAATTTATTGCGGATTAATTCTCAATGAACTAATCTCTAACGCTTTAAAACATGCCTTTAAACCAAACAATTACAAAGGTCATATATGGATTGAAATTTATTCAAAGAAAAAAAACAACCCCAAAAATAAATTGATCGTGGGCAATAACAAGCCAACACCAATTGAATTGATCGACTTTAATTCACCCAAAAGCTTGGGGTTGCAATTAGTCCGCACTTTAGTGGCACAGCTTAATGGCAAGCTGGAAATAAAGAAAGCTAATAATACAGTCTTTGAAATTGAATTTTAATCAGAAAATAGTTAGGGTTGCACCATAAAAAAATATTTACAAATACTTAGACACCCCATACCCCTACCCTCTAACCCTCCTTTTTAACTATCCTCCTTGTTCGCAAATCTCAAAAGCGTACTCTTCGGCTTCTTGCAGCTTTTGCAATACCGATGTGTCAACCGTCTGAATATCTGACTGACTTGACGTAGCTAATTTATCCTTAACTTGCTCAAATTGCTGCTGGGCTTCAGCAACAGCTAATTCTGCCTCACCACAAGTCTGCGTGGCTAATGCATCGAATTGATTATTACATCCAGAGCCGAAAAAAACTAGCAATAATAATCCCACACTGAACTGAATTTTTTTTGCCGGAATCAAGGGATAAAATTTCATACCCAGAGAATTAAATTCACTATAGCTACATTACTAAATACTCAGATTTATCCAGCTTTCAGGACTATTACTCGGTTTTTGGTATTGCAATTATTGAAAAATGTTAATCACATCGGCTTTAAGTTATAATTAAATCGATTTCACCGACATATTAAAGAGTAGAGACCAAACCGGGACGGTCTCTACATAAATGATGCGTTATAACCGCTATGGCGATTGCTATAAGTTTGCTCGTAACGCAATTAATACCAGTGAATTTGTCGGCATTGGCTTTTCTCCAGATGGGAGTAAGTTGTTCGTGAATATCCAAAATCAAGGTATTACCTTTTGTATCCAGGGAGGGTGGGGTTAATGGGGAAAAAGGGATTGTTGATTGTTGATTGTTCATGGTTCATTGGGAATCACACCCTCACCCCCTCACCCCCTCACCCTCTCACCTCATCTCCCTCTAGAGCCGTTGAAGATTCTTCTGTAACTGTCGTTCTTGTCGCTGAAGTTGCTCGACCAATTCAACTTCTCGCAAACTACCCGGTTTAATATCCGTCGTTTCCCGGAGTTTTTGGGCAAGTTGGTAACAAAATTGACATCGTTCTAAAATCTGGAGAATCGAAGGGGCAAACTTGGCAAATAGGACTTCATCATCTCGGCTAAAACCACGAGGATCAATCTTCTTGACTAGATCATCTTCCGGTTGGTAGTTGGACTTTAATTTATTGATTAACTGCACCACTGCTACAAGATCTTGTTTCTCGTTTAGTAGGGGCCAAGCCAAAATGGTATAGGTGCGGTATCCGGTACGGCGATCCGTCTCCTGCGCCATCTCGGAACGCGGATCATCATAGACATCAAAGGGAATGTTAATTACTTTTAAGGAAAAGGCGGCGAGACTAGCAATTCCTTTGTTAGCCGGAATATCGATCAGCAGACTACCACCGTCTCCATCCTCAGCAATCAGTGAACCCAATTCTTGTCGTTCTCGATCCAATAAAAAAATACTGGTGCGATCCGCACGCAGCAAATTCCCGACTTTGCGGGTGAGGCGACCCAATAGTTGGCAGAGTGTTCTCACCAGTGTTTGTAATGCTTGGTCAACAGCACTCACCCCATGGCTGTAGGAGTAAGCCAAGAACTCACCCACTTCAATCGGTGAGTCAAAAACTAGATTCTGCTGGCTATCTAAACCAGCCACATCCTGCCAGTCCAATTCTAAGACTTGACAAAGTTCGACAAAGTTTAGTCCTTTAACGGGTTGTCCCTTGAGAAAATGATTTAGAGTGTCTAACGATAGTCCCAGGGCTTCCGCTAGTTCGCGATCGCGCCCCTGACTCTTATTGCGCCAAGCTTGTTTGACTTTGGGAATAGACTGGGGATGCACACTAAATGACCGAATCATTTTTCTTCGTGGCATT
The DNA here is from genome assembly GCF_046539235.1 of Coleofasciculus sp. GTDB lineage: Bacteria > Cyanobacteriota > Cyanobacteriia > Cyanobacteriales > Coleofasciculaceae > Coleofasciculus. The sequence continues at coordinate 437 of NZ_JBKHHI010000314.1, read as the reverse complement.
CCTCTCCCGTTCGATCCAAGATTATCATCGGAAAATAATGCCACGCCTCCATGTAGGTTGACAAATAGGTGACATAACCAAGTAAGCGACTGTGTTTATCGGTTACTTCGATTTAACCAGAGACGCTGACTGGTACCCATCTGAACGGTTGGTCTGATCCTAGGTTAAAACCCTGTCTGTTCCTTTTACTACGATTTGTGTAAAATCTTTACGCTTCCAGCCAGGGAGCCGGTTAAGAAGGACTGTTACCCAATAGAATATAGGGCTAAAGCCCTGACTACAAGCCGATTAAGAAGGACTGTTACCCAATAGAATATAGGGCTAAAGCCCTGACTAAAAGCCGACTAACAGTTAACAGTTAACAGTTAACAGGTAAGGTAGAGTTTTGAGTTAACTTCCCCATCTTCCCCTGCTCCCCCTGCTCCCCCTGCTCCCTC
>NZ_JBKHHI010000313.1:0-8029 GCF_046539235.1 Coleofasciculus sp. | reverse complement strand
ACAAACGAGGAAATGAAATAATAGCTGTGATTATACCCTTCCTGGAAGCGTAGTGTTAAAGGAACCCCGGCTTTTTCACAAGCTTGGGCAAAGATACCAGGAAGCAATTGCTGCTTTTCTAAAAAGGGATCGGCTGTCCCTTGATCAATAAGAATTGGACGCTTATATCCCACAGTTAACACTAATTCGCTAGCGTCATAAATGTCCCAACTTTCTTCATCCTCACCCAAATAATTCGTAAATGCCTTTTGTCCCCAAGGACATTGTGTTGGTGCGGCAATGGGAGCTAAAGCCGAAACAGAGGTATATTGCTCAGGATTTCTTAAAGCACAAATCAGCGCCCCATGACCCCCCATAGAATGACCAAAAATCCCCTGATGATCAATTTTAGCCGGGAAATGTTGGGCAATAATTGCTGGTAATTCATCAACCACGTAGCTATACATTTGATAATGATCTGACCAGGGTTCTACTGTCGCATCGACGTAAAAACCGGCACCTGTACCGAAGTCCCAATCGTCATTTTCTCCTGGAATCCCCGTATCGCGGGGACTGGTATCTGGTGTCACCAGAATTAATCCGTACTTCGCCGCAAACTTCTGCGCCCCGGCTTTTGCCATAAAATTTTCTTCAGTACAGGTTAAGCCCGAAAGGAAATAAAGAACCGGGACTCGTTCGGATTTGGCTTGAGGCGGTTGGTAAACAGCAAACCGCATTTTACTCTTGCAGGTTTGAGAGTGATGGGAGTAAAAGCCAACTGTACCACCGAAACATCGATTTTGTGAGATAATTTTGGGGGCTGTGGACATAGATTAGTTCTGTAGTGAGCAGCAGTAGATGTGGCTTTTTAAGTCGGCTGTTTTGATACCTGACGCCCAACCCATACCGGCAAGAAGGCTAATAGTCGCTATTGATCCGATAAAGCATGAAGCAAGGGTCAGTCTTGTTCTATTCTCCCACAGACAGGGGATCATCGTCTGCTTTAGATTAGTGATTATTATGAATCGCTGCTCACGGAATCAAGTTGTCACAGGTTGAGAAAACGGCTAAGGTATCTGCTCGAATGTGGAGAGCGCGATCGCCGGATGGTGGAATGATCTAGAATCGAAGCACAATCCGGATGGTGCGGCTATAGTAGAGTAGATTTACCTTTAATTCTAGACCTAAGGTAGCTTAACTGGAAAAATTCTATCCCCTCTCCCAGACTTGGCAGAGGGGATAGGCGGTGAGGGCGAAACCTGTCTGTCAATTCCGAGCATTTGGGTTTAAGTTGATACCAATATCAGTAACTATAGAAATTCTTATAACCCTGGTGATAGGACCTGGAAAGGTTTTAAGATCCTTGGGGATGGACAATTGAGTCCATCTCGTTTTCAATTAGAAAACGGAGAACAGCTAGAGAACCGCCCCAATAGACTCAATCATGTATAAACTCATAAGGAGTCAAGTCTCACCGATGGCAGTCAGCCTGTATCAGTGACAATAAGTGGTAGTTCAGTTTTGAATGTGAGGTAAGAGTGATGAGTGATGGTATGGCATTCCTAACCGGGGCTGCCTTTGCGGGGGTAGCGGTTCTGTTTATGATGAAAGGCGGAGACAGTCTTGGCATTACGAATGTCCCTCCCTCTCAAACCGCTCAACTTCCACAGAGCAATCCTGATAATCCCTATAATCCGGCTTATGGGCAGAACCCGCAAATGCCAGTTCCGACGACACCGGGTTTTGCCGGTAATGATTTTGAACAGCAACAGGTTACAGTAGAACGCTTGAAAGGCATGCTGGAACAGCAACGCGCCGAAACGGAACAGCTAAAAGCTCAGATGCAAAACCAGCAAGCGTTGATTGACAATCTTATGGGACAAAATAATCCCAATAATCCCAATAGTTTCATACCACCTCGGATTGAAGCAGCGCCCCCTGTAACTCCTGTCCAGCAGTCTGAGCAAGATAATTCGATTCTTTCCGGCTTGGTTTGGGGATTGGGTGGTATGGCGGTAACGATTAGTGGTGGTGTTGTAGTTGTGGGATTATTAGCAGTGCTGTCGCGACAGCAACAACCACGTCCACCTCGGACAACTTACGTTGTCCCCCATCCCTACAATGCGCTTCCTTATGCCCCCTCAGCTAGGCGGCGCACTGAAGTAATACCGCCTCCTCTTGATGATAGACAAGTGGATTATGTGGAATATGAGCGTTAGTCCAAAAAGGCGAAAGACAGAGGACAGAAGGCTGTAAGGTTTGTACCAAATTCGCATTGCCTAAACTGGGCTTCTGGATGGGAACGCTCATATCCTGGATCATGTAAAACCATGTCCTGGAAGGAAGTGAAGGAAGAATCCCCACTTCTTTAGGCTGGGGAGTGCTAACTTGCTACCCTAAAAATAGGAATTCTCCCATCCACCCAAGCCCACGGCATCAAGCGTGCAGGTAACAAATGTATGAGTATTAAAGACAAGCCGAAATCGCCACACGGTCGCCAGATTGGTCTTATCCTATTAATTCTGGCGAGTGTATCCTTACTGGGGTACTTGTTTGTACCCAAATCTCCTCGGTTTCCCCTAGTACCCTATAGCAAATTTCTCGACCAACTGAACGACGGTAAAGTCACACGGGTTTCGGTGGGGGAGGAACAAGTGATTTTTCAGCTTAAGCCCACTCAAGATCCCCTAAAGGCGACTCAAGACTTGCTGCAAGCAACTCAAGATCCTCTCCAAGCCACTCAAGACTTGCTGGAAACGCCAGAACAGCCATTAGAGACGGAAGCAGAACCTGACTTGGACACCCCTGACAATCCGTTAAATTCGACACCAGAAGATCCCCTCAACCCGACGGATGAACTGCTCAACCCGAATCAGGAACAAGGACAAATCTATGCTACGCTGCGGATCGATGATCCAGACTTGGTGAAAAATCTTCAGCAACAGGGGATTGAGTTTTTTGCCGCACCGCCGCCCAAAAATGGTTGGTTACTGAGTCTGTTAAGTTGGGTGATTCCGCCCCTAATCCTTGTCGCCGCCTTTCAGTTTTTCCTGCGCCGCAATGACAGAGACGCTGAAGGTGCGCTTTCGTTTAGTAAAAGTAAGGCAAAGGTTTATGTAGAAGGAGAATCGGCTAAAATTACCTTTGCTAATGTCGCCGGGGCGGAGGAAGCCAAGACAGAATTAGTGGAAATCGTGGAATTCCTGCAAAACCCTGATCGCTTTACCGCAATTGGGGCGCGAATCCCTAAAGGGGTACTGCTGGTGGGACCTCCGGGAACGGGGAAGACACTCTTGGCAAAAGCGGTAGCTGGGGAAGCCGGAGTTCCTTTCTTTAGTATTTCCGCTTCGGAGTTTGTGGAACTGTTTGTGGGTACTGGTGCTGCGCGGGTTCGGGATCTATTTGATCAGGCAAAAAAGAAAGCTCCCTGTATTATCTTTATTGATGAATTAGATGCGATTGGCAAATCTCGGAGTAGTGGGAATTTCCATAGTGGCGGAAATGATGAACGGGAACAGACGCTGAACCAATTGCTCACCGAGATGGATGGATTTGCGGCTGGAGATGCGACGGTGATTGTTCTGGCGGCGACGAACCGCCCTGAAAGCTTAGATCGGGCATTGTTACGTCCGGGACGCTTTGACCGTCAGGTATTGGTTGACCGTCCTGATTTAGCTGGACGTAAAGAAATTTTAAGCATTTATGCCCAAAAAGTCAAATTGGGTGAGGATGTTGATCTACACGCGATCGCAACTCGGACTCCTGGGTTTGCTGGGGCGGATTTAGCCAATCTAGTCAATGAAGCCGCCCTATTAGCCGCCCGTAAGCGCCAGGATACCATTGCTCAAGCCGACTTTGCCGAAGCCATTGAACGAGTCGTGGCGGGGTTGGAGAAGAAAAGCCGGGTTCTTAGCGATGTTGAGAAAAAGATTGTCGCTTATCACGAAGTTGGTCATGCTTTAGTCGGTGCGTTAATGCCAGGGAGTGGTAAAGTCGCGAAAATCTCCATTGTGCCACGGGGAATGTCTGCTTTGGGATACACGCTACAACTACCCACAGAAGACCGTTTTTTGATGAATGAAGTGGAACTCCGGGGTGATATTTCCACACTTTTGGGGGGACGCGCCGCTGAAGAAATTGTCTTTGGCAATATCACCACAGGGGCGGCGAATGATTTGCAACGCGCCACGGAGTTAGCCGAACGCATGGTGACGACCTATGGCATGAGTAAAGTTTTGGGTCCTTTGGCGTATAATCAAGCTCAAGGTAATAGTTTCTTGGGCAATGCTGGCGGTAATGTACGCCGGAGTGTCAGTGATGAAACGGCAAAAGCGATTGATGTGGAAGTGCGAGAAATTGTGGAAACATCCCATCAGCAAGCCTTGGCAATTCTCAATCACAATCGCGATTTACTCGAACAAATTGCACAACAGATATTAGCAACGGAGGTGATTGAAGGGGAAAATTTGCAAAATCTGCTGCAACAAGTGCGCCCAGTGGATAATTATAATTTTGTCGCCTTGGAGAATAATCGTGTAGCATCATAGAATAGAGTGAAGATGGGGGAGCAATGTAGAGACGTGCCATGGCGCGTCTGGGAGCAGAGGGAGCAGAGGGAGCTGGGGGAGATGAGGTAGAGATTTCCTAATCAACAAATGACAAATGACAAATGACAAATGACAAAATCCCTCCATATTCTAAATCGTCTCAGTTTTGGTTCTCGTCCCGGTGATATTGAACAAATCCAATCGATGGGGATTGAGGCTTATATTCAATCTCAACTTTCGCCAGACTCCATTCCCGAATCTCCGCAAATCACTCGCCAGCTTAATCAATGGCGTACTCTCAAACTGACTCCAGTTCAGTTACTTAGACAGTATAAACCCCGCCGCCAAAAACAGCGTTCAGAGGAGGAACGACAGAAAGCTCGCCAAAAAGCTAGACAGCCGTTACAGCAAGCAATACAGGCGCGATTACTGCGTGCGATCGCCAGTTCTCGGCAATTGCAAGAAGTAATGGTAAACTTTTGGTTTAATCACTTTAATGTTTTTGCCAGAAAAGGAGATATTAAATTCTGGGTTGGTGTCTATGAACAGCAAGCCATTCGACCTTATGCCCTGGGTCGTTTTCGGGATTTGCTAGCCGCAACGGTTCATCATCCGGCGATGTTGGTTTATTTAGATAACTGGCGCAATACTGCCCCCAATAGTCCGGGTGCAAAGGGGAGATTTCGCGGTATTAATGAAAATTATGCCCGTGAATTGATGGAACTTCATACCTTGGGTGTTGATGGCGGCTATAGTCAGGATGATGTAATTGCCTTGGCTCATATTCTAACTGGATGGGGATTGGATTTGGATGGAAATAAGGGGGATAGCAATGGCTTTTATTTCGATAGAAACCGCCATGACTATAGTGATAAACTATTTCTAGGTCAACGGATTAAAGGCAGTGGCGTAGCGGAAGTGGAACAGGCGATCGATAGTTTGGCTAGCCATCCAGCGACTGCCCGTTATATTAGTTATAAACTTGCCCAATACTTTGTCGCCGATGAGCCGCCTTCCGGTTTAGTGAAGCGACTGGCTAAGAAATTTTTGCAGACAGAAGGGGATATTCGGGCTGTCTTAGACACCCTTTTTCAACGTCCTGAATTTTGGCAGGCAAATGATTACGGTCGTAAATTTAAGACTCCCTATCACTATATTATTTCCGCTGTCCGGGCGACGGGGACAAAAGAGCCAAATTTAAAGCGGATTTCGGGTATGTTAAATCAACTGAGTATGCCGCTTTATAACTGTTCCACGCCTGAGGGCTATAAAAATACCCAAGACGCTTGGTTGAGTCCCGATGCGATGCTACGGCGGGTCAGTTTGGCAACGGCGATAGCCCAGGGACGCTTGGGTGATAATCAATCGGTGGATGCGAATCAACTTCTGAATACATTAGGTGATAGTATTTCGGCTCAAACTAAAAGGGAGATTGAGAATAGTCCCGAAAAGTTACGGGCAGCTTTGATTTTAGGGAGTCCAGATAGTATGTATCGATAATGAATCAATTAAACTAAGTAACAGTCAAGGGAAAAATATGGGTAAGAAGTCACGTCGAAAAAGAAATTTAAAGGAAACTAGAGACGGTCTAGAGGACGTTAAATCTATTCCTGAGGATGCAGTAGGCGAGATCCTAGTAGAAGCGGCTCGTTTACAGGCTGAAGCGAATAAAAGTTACTCCTTAGCGGATCTAAAACAAATTGGTTCAGAGGCAGGAATTCCGCCACATCTTGTTGAGACAGCGGTTATAAATATAGAAGAAAAACAGGGGCGTAGACAGCACAAAAAGCCAAAATTAAAAAAGTTTATAAAAAAACACATTAAAAAAGGGATATCTGTGGGCATTCCCCTCGTGATTCCGGCAATTGCTGTGTCTAGTCTTTTTATATTGCGAGCGCCGTTGCAGCAAGTTGTATCGGGGTTTATCTCTCCTTTGAAGTCTGACTCAAAGCCGTTACAAGAACCTAACCCGAAGCCGTTACCAGCAGAAAAGGAATTTGAGTACATCCCTAGCCAAAAACCAAAACCGATTCCATAAGACGATTTTCGCAGCGCTGTTTTGGGAAAAACTAAGTCGCAAGTGATTCAAGCCGTCGGCAGACCTGATAGAACATCAGATGGGGGTAACAGAAGTTATTGGTTTTATGATGAGAAAGCGTTAGATAAGGTTTCTGGTAAAAGAAGTTTTGCCAGTGTAAAAATCCAAAACGATGTTGTTAGGGGCGTAAGCTTCGAGACTTACTCAGCGAAAACCATGAAGCAGGTCAAGTTGTGTGGAACAGTTATTGATAAATCTATTTCTAGATTAGCTCAACCTATACTGCTAATTGACGGGTTATTTTATAAGTCATAATTTAATGAACGATCATTCTCTAAAATTACTGCTCATTTCTAGTCCTGTGGGTTCTTTGGGTTCAGGATTAACTGGCGGTGTTGAATTAACCTTGCGTAATGTGGCTAGCGATTTATTTAGACGCGGGCATCAGGTGACTATTGTAGCAACCCAAGGGTCTACGGGTTGGGGTATGCCCCTCGTGGAAATTGGGGGAACTGTGCAAACCAGCGCTCAAACGCAAGCACGAGATACACCGATTATTATTCCCCCAGCTTCGGTATTGGCAAGGTTTTGGGATTATGCACGGCAAGTGCAATTTGACTATGATTTAATTTTCAACTTTGCTTATGATTGGTTGCCTTTTTATTTAACGCCATTTTTTAGTCGTCCCATTGCCCATTTGGTGAGTATGGGTTCTATCTCAGAAGCCATGGATGAGATAATTGAGCAAGTGGTGATGGCGTTTCCGGGTACAGTGGCGGTTCATTCTCACGCACAGGCGGCTACCTATACTTTTGGCGATCGCTGTCGGTGTTTGGGTAATGGTATTGATATATCATGCTATAATTTCTGTCCAGAACCCAAACCGTGGTTAGGATGGGTGGGGCGAATTGCCCCAGAAAAGGGGTTAGAGGATGCAGTGGCGGCGTCTCATAAGACGGGGATTCCCCTGAAAATTATGGGAGTGCTGCAAAATCAGGACTATTGGCAACAGATTTTGCGGGATTACCCAGAGGCGCCAATTCATTATTTGGGGTTTTTCTCGACGAGTGAATTGCAGCAGCAGTTACGGCGATGTCGGGGATTATTAATGACGCCGCGTTGGGTGGAAGCCTTTGGCAATGTGGCGATAGAAGCCCTCGCCTGTGGTGTTCCGGTGATTGCTTACCGTCGCGGTGGACCGACGGAAATTGTCGAGGAGGGGAAAACGGGGTTTTTGGTAGAACCGGATTCCGTGGCGGGATTGGTTGAGGCGATTAACAGATTGGATAGGATTAACCGCTATACCTGTCGTCAACAAGCCGAAGCCAAATACTCGACCCAGGCGATGTGCGATCGCGTGGAGCAGTGGTTGTACAATATTTTGATGGAATGGGAAAAGACAATTTGACCAGTAGGGGTTTGGTTACCAAACCCCAAGAATTTAATTACCAAACCCCAAGAATTT
>NZ_JBKHHI010000312.1:0-8047 GCF_046539235.1 Coleofasciculus sp. | reverse complement strand
GTTGTTCCGTTATCGGTGGGGAGGGCGGGTTTTGTTGTTCCGTTATCGGTGAATAGCGAAATTTAGTCCCTAAACCCGCCCCTACAGATTCCCTAAACCGGTTCCTACAATTGATTGATTAATTGCCCTAAACTGTTGCACCTTTCAATAAACATGGTATTATCATCTCACGTAAACCACCCTGGAGATAAAACCGCGATCGCGACTGAAATCCAAACAGCAGCGCATCAATTTAATGTCCTGGATCAAGTCCCCATGGGCAACTGTGTCCTGCGATCAGATTTAGTTGTTTTATATTGGAATCGCTGCTTGGAAAACTGGACGCATATCTCCAAACAGCAAATCTTAGGTCAAAAAATTACCGATCATTTCCCCCACCTGAATCATCCCAAATATACCACCCGTCTCCAACAAATTTTTACGGGAGGACCACCCACCGTCTTTTCCTCCCAACTTCATGTTCACCTGATTCCTGCGCCTTTAGCAGACGGATCATTACGGATTCAACATACCACCGTTACCGCTGTTTCCAGTGAAAAAGATGGCGAGTATTATGCTTTATTATCGATTCAAGATGTTACCGAACTAACCCAACAAGTTCATAACTATCGTACCATGAGAGATCGGGCGATCGCGGAAATTCAAGAACGCCTTAGTACCGAGAAAGAATTAGCCGACTATCGTAACCATTTAGAAGAACTGGTCGCAGAACGAACCGCTGCACTCCAGACAGCCAATGAACAATTAAGTGTCAGTCAAGCCAATTATCGCAGTATCTTTGAAAAGGCGGTTGAAGGCATATTTCAACGTACCCCCGATGGCATCTATATCAGTGTTAATCCTGCCTTTGCCCAGATACTCGGCTATGCTTCACCAAGCCATTTTTTACAGTCCCTAAAAAATATTGAACAACAATTTTATGTTAATCCGGATGATCATCGACGTTTAACCAAATTAATTCAAAAAAATAAAGCCGTCTCTAAATTTGAAACCCAGGTTTATCGCCAAGATGGACGGAAAATTTGGATTCGCAAAAATGCCCGTGCCGTCACCGACATATCGGGAACCATTCTCTATTATGAAGGCTCAATTGAAGACATTACCGAAAGTAAACTCGCCGAAGAACGACTGCGAGAAAGTGAAGAACGCTTTCGCCTTCTAGCCGACACCGCACCCGTCTTAATCTGGTTAGCCGGAACCGATAGTCACTGTTACTTTTTCAATAAAACCTGGTTAGAATTTACCGGACGTAGCTTAGACCAAGAAATGGGTGATGGCTGGACAGACGGGGTTCATCCTGATGATTATAAATATTGTAGAGAAACCTATTTAAATGCATTTAAAGCCCAAAAACGGTTTCGCATGGAATACCGTTTACGCCGATATGATGGCAAATATCGCTGGATTTTAGATACAGGAGTACCTCGGTTTACATCCAATGGTCACTTTGCCGGATATACAGGTTCTTGTATTGATATTACCGATCGCAAGCAGGTCGAAGAACGACTGCGGGAAAGTGAAGAGAATTATCGTTCAGTCATTGAAAGCGTTAAAGAAGTCATTTTCCAAACCGATGCAACCGGAGTCTGGACATTTCTGAATCCAGCTTGGACAGAGATTACCGGATTTACATTAGGAGAAAGCATTGGCACAAACTTCTTAGATTATATTCATCCCGATGATCGCCAACGCAACGTAGACCTATTTCAACCCTTACTGGAACGGAAAAAAGACTATTGTCAGCATGAAGTCAGATATCTTACCAAATATGGCGGATATCGCTGGATTGAAGTTCATGCCCAATTAACCTTCGCCGCCGATAATACAATCACCGGCACTTCTGGCACACTCCGGGATATTACCCACTACAAATGGGCAGATAGCCAACTCAAAGCCAGCGAACAAAAACTTCGCAAAGTGATTGATTTAGTTCCCCATTTAATCTTTGCCAAGAACAAAGAAGGTCAGTTTATTTTGGTCAATAAAGCCGTGGCTGATACTTACGGAACCACCGTCGAAGCATTACTCGATCAAACAGAAGCAGCAGTTGCGCCATCAGTAGAGGATGCCCATCAATACCGAAAAGCTGACTTGCACGTTATTAATAGTGGAGAAACCCTTTATATTCCCGAAGAAACGATTACCAATGCCCAAGGCGATACTCGAATTCTACAAACAACCAAAATTCCCTTCTTTGTCGCTGACTCCGATGTTCCCGTTGTCTTAGGGGTATCCATTGATATTACCGATCGCAAGCAAGCCGAGATCGCACTTCAGCAACAATTAATGCGAACCGTACTGCTAAAGCAAATTACCCAAGAAATTCGCCGCAGTTTAAACACCAAAGAAATCTTTCAAACCACCGCCAGCCAAATTGGTCAGGCATTTGGCGTTAATCGCTGTATTATTCATACTTACCTCAGTGAACCGATGCCAGCAATTCCCTTTGCGGCGGAATATTTAGAAAAAGGGTATGAATCTATTCTCCAGTTAGAGGTTCCCATTCGGGCAAATCCTCATGTTCAACAGTTATTAAAACAAGACAAGGCAATTTCCTCACCGGATGTCTATGCCGATCCCCTATTATTAGGATGTAATCGCCTCTGTTGTCAGATTGGATTAAAATCAATGCTGGCAATTCGCACATCCTATCAAGGGGAACCCAATGGAATTATTGGCTTGCATCAGTGTGATTCCTACCGCCATTGGTCAAGTCATGAAATTGAGTTACTTGAAGCCGTTGCCGATCAAGTGGGGATTGCGATTGCCCAGGCGCATTTATTGGAACAGGAAACCCGTCAACGTCAGCAATTAACCGCACAAAATGTAGCATTAGAAAAAGCCCGACAAACCGCCGAAGCCGCCACCCAAGCTAAAAGTGAATTCTTGGCAACCATGAGTCATGAAATTCGCACGCCGATGAATGCGGTGATTGGTATGACAGGGTTACTTCTGGATACTGAATTGACCTCAGATCAACGCTATTTTGCCGAAACTATTCGCAATAGTGGGGATGCCCTGCTAACGATTATTAACGATATTCTAGATTTCTCAAAAATTGAATCCGGAAAAATGGAATTAGAGGAACAACCCTTTGAACTTCGCACCTGCATTGAGGAAGCGCTGGATCTCCTCACCACCAAAGCAGCCGAGAAAAATTTAGAATTAGCCTACTTAATTGAACCGCAAACCCCTAATTGGATTGCCGGAGATGTCACCCGGTTGCGTCAAATCTTAGTTAATTTAATTAGTAATGCGGTTAAATTTACGCCAACTGGAGAGGTTTTGGTTTCCGTAACCGCCCAGATTCTGGCGGATGAGGATGTAGAGACGTTGCCGGCAACGTCTCTACATCCGGGCGGGTTTGGCACTTGCTATCAGTTACAATTTGCAGTAAAAGATACAGGAATTGGCATTCCCCCTGATCGGATTCATCGCCTGTTTAAATCCTTTAGCCAGGTGGATTCTTCCACCTCTCGTCAATATGGGGGAACAGGATTAGGTTTAGCGATTTGCACAAGTCTGTGCGAAATGATGGGGGGTCAAATGTGGGTGGAAAGTGGCGGATCAGTAGCCGGAAATCCACCTAGAGGATGGATAGCAGAAGATCGGGGAGATGAAAGTTCGGGAGGTTCAATTTTTTACTTCACGATTCTGTCTGAATCCATCCCCGATTCAGCCGTGGTGGAACAACCAATCTGTGAAACTCACCTAGCTGGAAAACGGCTATTAATTGTCGATGATAATAAGACAAACTGCCAAATTTTAATCCGACAAGCCCAGTCTTGGGGTATGCTGGCTCAAGCAACTGAATCCAGTCAAGAGGCATTGACGTGGCTGTCTCAAGGTCAACAGTATGATATTGCCATTCTGGATATGCAAATGCCGGGAATCGATGGGATTACCTTGGGTGAACAAATCCGCCACCAGTTTAAGGATCGAGAGTTTCCCTTATTAATTTTATCCTCCATGGGTAAACCCGATATTGCCTCTGGAGTCGTAGAAGCGAATTTTGCCGCGTTTTTAAGTAAGCCGATTAAGCAATCGCAACTCTACAACCTGTTAACGCAAATCCTGAGTGGACAACCGACAAAAATCAAGCGATCGCCTGCGGGTTCTTCCTCTCTTGATCCCACTTTGGCGCAACGAATCCCCCTGCGAATCTTAGTGGCGGAAGACAATAAAGTGAATCAACAATTAGCTTTGCAGTTATTGCAGCGCATGGGATATCGCGCCGATGTCGCCGGGAATGGATTGGAAGCGATCGAGGCTTTACGCCGTCAGCCTTATGATGTGGTGTTCATGGATGTACAAATGCCGGAAATGGATGGCTTAGACGCCACCCGCCATATTTGCCACCAATGGTTACCCACAAACCGCCCACGAATTATCGCCATGACAGCCAATGCTATGCAAGGCGATCGCGAAAAATGTTTGGATGTTGGTATGGATGACTATATCAGCAAACCGATTCGGGTTAATGAATTAGTTCGGGTTCTGTCGCCAAGTCAGCCGACTGAGGAACCCCCAAAACCCACAGCCCAAGTTGAGTCAGTTCTTGACCCCCAAGTCTTACAAACCTTTCACGAGATGATGGGCGAGAGTGCGACTCAAATGCTGAGTCAATTGATTGATATTTATTTAGAAGATACTCCCGCCATGCTGGAAACGCTTAAAATATCCCTGCAAGAAAATAATTTAGTCTCGTTGCAACGCACGGCTCATACGTTAAAATCGTCTAGTGCGGCATTAGGGGCGATTAAGTTCTCCCAGCTTTGTCAAGACTTAGAAAATTTAAGCAAGTCTCAACTGATGACAGGCGTTTATGAACTCGTTGCCCAAATTGAATCTGAGTATCAACGAGTCAAGCAAGAGGTGATACGTTATAAGTTGTAGCTGACTTGAGCCTAGAACTAAAGTTCTGGCTAAAAGCTTAAACCCGTTAAAACGGGTTGAAAGACTTACCCAGTAAGCTCGATTCTTACTTGAACTTGCTAGCTGGAGTAAATTTATTTCCTGGCGTCCAAATTGGCAATATTTTGCTTAAGGAGCCTGCTATTCTATTTAGGTTGCATTATCCTTGAGGTTGCATTATCCACAGAAGGGCGGGTTTTGTTGTTCATTTATTTGTGGATATCTGAATTTAGTGGCTAAACCCGCCCCTACAGTACAGACGTGCCATGGCTCTACATGACCGCTAACTGGGGGTGATGAACCACCAATCTAACCGTTCAGCCAATCGGCGTAGTCATATTAAGAAAATTTACGGAAGTCTTGACTGGGGGAGGTAGTCGATAATAAAAATAACCATCACAAGCTGTATTGAGGCGCTGTTCGATGATTATACCGTCCCTGCTGATTTTCGCGATCGCTCTCGTCGCGGTTTACATTCATACCCATGTCGCAGAGGAATTAGTGCAAGTAGGGGCAACGATCATTGCGTTACTTTGTCTGGTGTTGAATCTGATTTTAGCGCCACTCGCGATAAAACTGCTCATTGTCGGGTCTATTTTACTCACAGCAAAACGGGCTTCATTAGCGCTTTTTAATTCCCTACTCCAGTAAACAGTAGACATGGAACGGGAACAGATAAGATGCCTTCTGCCTTCTATGACGTTGTAGCTTTAGCGATCGCAGACAACTTTAACCAGGATGGATAACTCCCCTCTGCCTTAATCTGCTGGATTTGCTCCTGGGAAATCGGTAAATTGAGACGCCCTGCTACCGCCCGGACAATATCGCCTCGGTCAATAACACCCGCGATCGCGCCGGCGGGAGAAAGTACGGTTAGATGCTTTAGCTGACAGGTTTCCAGAGTATTAATTACGTCTATTAAGGGAGTTTTCTCCTCAACTGTGGCAATTTCCGATAACGGGTGAACCAGACTCTCCAGGGACTCCATTTCCCAGCGACTGCGTTCGATTGTTTGTAAATCTTGAATCTTAACTAAACCGCGATAACGTCCCTCCGACGCGGCATAATAGGGCTTATTCGTCTGAATATCTGCCAGAATGTACTCATCCGCAAAAGACCGTAAGCTCATGGTGGCATCCAGGACACGAAAATCGCGGGTCATGGCGTCGGAAGCTTGAAGCTCAAGTAAGGCTGCTTGTAAGATGGTCAGGCGATCATAAGCATTGGCATTGCGATACACAAAAGAGCCGATCAGCGCCAACCACAGGACTGTCCATACCCCAGTCAACAACGCCAGTCCTACGGATACCGCGATCGCTAAACAGCCAATCAGTTTACCCGCCTGGGCTGCCCAACGTACCCCTTGCAAGCGATTCCCCGTCAGCTTCCAGATTGCTGCTTTGAGAACTTGTCCACCATCGAGGGGTAATCCGGGGATTAAATTAAACAGGGCTAATACCAGATTAATTCTTGCCAGATCCACCGCCACCAGATATCCCAGAGTTGACCCAGGCAGTGCCTGAGTTAACCCATAGAATAGACCAAAAAGGCAAAGGCTAACCCCAGGACCTGCGATCGCGACTTGAAACGCATCACCGGGAGTCTGAGACTCACGGTCAATCGCTGCCACGCCGCCAAAGATAAACAGAGTAATCGAATTAACTTTAATTCCCTGCGATCGCGCCACTAAACTATGCCCTAGTTCATGCAATAACACCGAAGCAAACAATAATAGCGCCATCACCAATCCCAGACTCCAGGCGGAAATTGACTGAAAACTCGGATCGAAATTCCCCGCCTTGAGTAAGGTTACCAAGGCTAAGATGAAAAACCACGACGGGTCAATAAAGAAAGGTATTCCGAATAATGAGCCAATTCGCCAATTTGACTGTATCAAGGTTTTTGCTTCCTGTGACGTTTACCTGGACTAGGGGTAAGTTAAGTTAAGTTTTGCCTACTTATGTATACTTATCTATACTTAAGTATAGATATGACTAAGTTTTTGGCAACGGTTCAGTATTCGTATTCTAAGATATCAGCTTTTAGATCCCCAGCTTCTTCAACAAGTCGGGGATCTCACCAGGGAAGAAAGGATCTGGAAATCCCGACTTAGAGTGCCCCGGCGTTACTCAGTCCCAAGATCACACCAGCGCCAACCAGGTGTCCCAAGCTAGCCGTTGCCAACAGTTCGGTCACACCGAAACGCTTGAAAATAGCGGGTTTGGGCAGGGGTAAATCCGGTCCCACACCCGGATTTTGAATCGCGTAGTACCCGACAACCAGTACCACCAGGTTGCAGATAATCATCACTAGCCCCACAGTGGGAGTCCAGTTAGGGGTTGAGGGTACAGACGATTGCACCGCCGCGAATAAGGTTGTGTTAAGCATTGTATATTCTCCTGGTCTTGATAAACCGATACAAGTGAAAAAATAATAAAGAATTATCGGGATAAAATTTATAAAATGTTGTAATATTTAACAATTTGACGAAAAAACGAGAATGGGGCTATCAATGCGGGTTAAAATTTGTGGCATTACCAAACCAGAACAAGGACAAGCGATCGCGCAAAAGGGTGCAACTGCCCTGGGATTCGTATGTGTACCCGCTTCCCCCCGTTACGTCACCCCGACTCAAATCGGATTGATCGTAGATTCATTGACGATATCGGTGGATACTATCGGCGTATTTGCCAACGCTTGTGTTGAAGACATCTGCGCCACAGTTACCCAGGCGAGATTGAACGGCATTCAACTTCATGGTAGTGAATCTCCCGAATTTTGCAGCCAATTGCGGCAATTTCTGCCTGAGATTGAATTGATCAAAGCGTTGAGGGTGAAAACCCCGGAAGATTTACAGTTAGCCGATCGCTATGTCAGTTGTGTCGATACCTTGTTACTCGATGCTTATCATCCCCAGATGCTAGGGGGTACGGGTAAAACACTCGACTGGGAAACCCTGGCTGAATTTAATCCCCCTTTACCCTGGTTTCTGGCTGGCGGCTTAACCCCAGAGAACATTGGCGGAGCGTTGAAACGATTGCACCCCGATGGGATTGATCTATCCAGTGGCGTTGAGCGATCGCCGGGAGATAAAGATTTGGATAAAGTCGCTTTACTGTTTGACTATTTGAAC
>NZ_JBKHHI010000311.1:0-8047 GCF_046539235.1 Coleofasciculus sp. | reverse complement strand
TTGACCGAACCGAATTCTGTACGGTTTTTCCCCCTTGTCTTCTTTCCTTCCTTGTCCCCAAGTCTAGTCTCCACCCTTAAATAAAAAACCTACACCTGTCAGGGCTGGGGGTGAGGGCTGGAAATGCCTGTCGTTGAGGGATGTTGATTAAATTTTATCAAAGTTTGCCCCTCTAATATGATTCCCCTGTAGGGGCGACCCGCTTGCATAAATTGACAATTGTGTCCACTCAATTTACTCGGGTCGCCCTTTGTTTTCAGGGGAAGTCTAAACATCTGAGTCGGGGCTGGTTTAGTCACATCTGGGTGCAACCAAAAAGATAGTTGTGAAACCCGCCCTTACACATTTAACACGAATGTCGCTGATTTAAGCTGGTTTCGTAGTAGGCACGAAGCGTGCCAGAAGCGCTAAAGCGCTGACTACAAACTCGAAAGTTAGTGCAATTTTACTTAACACTAACGTTGTTTAGATTTGATTGTGTAAACAAAATTTATGTTTGAGATTATATCATATCTAGCTTTTTTTATTCTCTAATTTTGCCGATTTATTCTGAGCAAACTTCCTAACTTTCTTATCAGGATCATTTTCGACTCTGTCGCGCAGCAAGGGTAGAGTCTGGGGATGATCAGGATATTGTTTGAGGTCATCTTTCCAGCTTTTTGCTAATTCTTGCACCGCTGCGCCCGATTCAATGATAAAATCTCTGCCACAATTTTAGCTGTGTCAGTCTAGTAGTGGCGTGGCACAGCTTATTTGATCAATTAGAATCACGCCCGGAAAACCGATTAAATCAGGGGCTAAGGTTCCCCTACTACGAACATGCTTCCGTCGATACTATTTCTCGTAATACATTATCCCTAAATGTATGACAAGTGTATGTCATTTTTGTATGACAATTCGCTGAATCGTCGCTGAATAAGTCAGGGGTTTATATAGAGCTTTGTTGGCTTAAAGATGAAGATTTAATTCTGAAAATAGAAAATTAATCAACTTGAATACTGATTTTTATTTCTTGTTCATATTTTATAAACAATTGATAAATATGTTGGCGAAAATCAATCCAGTGCAATAGCATAGGAATGATGTGGAAAACAGTCTGATAGGAAAAAAAACTGGGTGTCTCTAGTAGTCTGAGTTAAACGCTCCTATAGAATGTATATCAATCAAAGCCAATACCTCGTCAGGATATTTGGCTTAAATCTTGGTCAAACCCAGCATTTGTGAACAGGCTGACTTTCCATTCTCAATTCAGCCAAAAACGATGATCAGCTCTCGTCCTACAGATTAGCTAAACCAGGGTTATCTATGATTATGAGCAAACTTGGATTCAACTGAACTAAACAGCAAGTATCCTGCGATGACCTACATCTTGACAGACTTACGATTTTGCAGCATACGCTTGGCTTATCCTTGAGGAAAAATGCCCTAAGTAAATTTATCGGTAAAGACGTAACCAATTCCATCACTGTGCTAAGACTATTCGGGTAAAAACCCATCCCCCCTAATCTGGTAAAACATAGGACTAGGGGGGTTATCCAAGGCAATGAATGGACTGTATTTTTTCGCCTCCCATTTCCTCCAAGGGCGATGGGTTTGTTCAACGGAATCTAGAGTGGTAGGTAACCAGCCATGTTGGCAAAATTCTTCAAAAACTTATCCAACCAGAAAAAACTTCAGAATCAAATCTTATTGCTGCTGTTTTTAAGCAGTCTTATTCCCGTCTCAATCGTCGGACTTTATGGGATATTTTCGTCCTCGACTGCCTTATCCGAAGTCTCGGAAACTAAACTTGAGGGCAGGGTTGCTGATGATGCCGAAAATATTGATGCTGTCTTAGAGGGGATTAATGAGGATGTCTTGTTCCTGAGCAAGCTTCCTGCTATTCAAGGGATTATTCGCTCAGAAACGGCTTCCGAAACCAATCAATCTGCTGATGTTTGGGTAGACCAAGCCCAGACCATTTTTGAGAGTCTAATGCAGGCAAAGTCTCAATATATGCAGCTTCGATTTATTGACGAAAATGGTCAGGAAATAGTACGGGTTGATTCCGATGGAACGACGACGACAATTATCCCGGAATCGGAGTTACAAAATAAAGGCGATCGCGGCTATTTTATTGAAGCGATTAAACTGGAACCAGGAGAGGTTTATGTCTCCCCGGTAAACCTAAACCAAGAACGCGGTGAAATCGAAACCCCGTTTAAACCTGTAATTCGCTACGCCACACCTGTTGCTGATGCAGCCGGGGAAAAACAGGGAATTGTGATTGCCAATGTTTTTGCCAACACGTTTCTCAGATTTATCGAAGATGCCAATTTAAGCGAGGGCGAAACAGCCTTACTGATTAATGCAGATGGCTACTATCTCTCCCATCCCAACGATGAGAAAGAATGGGGATTTGACCTGAACACAGATGAAACCTTGGCGCAGGATTATTCTGACCAAATCGTTGAGCAAATTCTCCAAGGTGAACAAGGATTAATTGGTACAGGAAGTAATGAATTAATTAGCTATGCCAAAGTTGATCCAGCGCCGAATCAACCTGGCTTTTTAGTGGCTATCCGTACTGTTCCCAAAAGCACTATTTTTGCGTCTGTGACGGCGTTTAAAGTAGTGGCGACGCTGATTATTTTAATCTCTCTCGCCGCTGTGTTACCTGTGGGCGTTTTCCGGACACGCCAATTGGCAGATTTGATTAAACAAATCGTAACTCGCATCTCTACCGCTAGCCAAGAAATTTTCTCAACCTTAGAAGAACAAGAACGGGTGGCGAGTCAGCAGGCGGCTTCGGTGAATGAAACGACTACCACCATGGATGAGTTAGAAGCCTCCTCCCGACAATCTGCTGAACAAGCCAAGGCTGCTGTAGCCGCCGCCCAGAAAGCGTTGGAACTGACTCAGGGAGGGACACAAGCTGTCGGTGAAACCCTGGAAGGGATGTACACCCTGGAAAACAAAGTTGGCGCGATCGCACAACAGATTGTTCGTCTTTCTGAACAGGCAAATCAAATTGGTAGTATTTCCCAGTTGGTGTCTGAATTAGCCAACAAAACCAACATGTTAGCACTCAATTCCTCCGTAGAAGCAGTGCGGGCGGGAGAACATGGGAAAGGCTTCTCAGTAGTTGCCAATGAAATTCGCAAATTAGCCGATCAAAGTCAACAATCTGCCGACAAAATTGGCACACTGGTTTCCGAAATTCAAAGCGCGATTAACTCAACGGTAATGGTGACAGATGAAGGAACAAAAACCGTAGCATCTGGTGTGCAAATTGCCCAAAAAACTAATCAAGCCTTCACCGGTGTAGCCGATGCGGTGGACAAAGTGGTGCTAAATAACCAACAAATTTCCCTGAACTTGAAACAGCAAGTTGATGCAATTCAACAAGTCGTCGAGGCGATGGAAACGATTAATAAGGGCGCAAAAGAAACCGCCACGGGGATTAATCAAACCAAGATCGGGACTCAGCAACTGAACGAAACCTCTCTGGAATTGCAAGAGATGGTTTAACTGTGCCGGGGTGATGTAGAGACGCGCCATGGCGCGTCTAGGTGCAGGGGGAGATGGGGGAGATTGTGTAGGGGCGGGTTTCACTACTATCTTTTTGGTTACACCCAGATGTAACTAAACCCGCCCCGACTTTACATAAGACGAATGACAAAGGACATAAGACGAATGACGAATCATGATCATAGAAGACGAAGAACTGCGAAATCTGTATAAAGCGGCGGGTGAAGAACGGCTAAAGAAACTCACTGTCGGTTTGCAGCATCTACAAAAAAATCCCGACAATGAAACAACCTTAGAACAGTTGCTGCGAGATGTTCACAGCTTAAAAGGAGACTCCAAAAGTTTAGGTGTTAAGGCGGTAGAAACCCTTGCCGATCGCATGGAATGGACTCTGGGACGGATTAAACGCCAAAAGCTGGTTTTTTCGCCGTCAGTGAGTCAATGTCTTGATCATGGATTAGATGCAATTCGTCTTTTAATTGCTGAAGCTATAACAGGTAAACCAAGCGGCGTCAATTTAGCTGAAATACTGGATCAATTTCAACAACTCGCTAGTGAACCAGCAGAGAACGCCGCAGGTAGAGACATTCCACCAGAACCTCTAGAGAGAGAGGATATGAGCGCTGAATCATCTGAATTAGCCGAAAGCTATATCGACGATGATGAACTCCGAGACGTTTATCAACTGGCTAGTCGTGAACGATTACAAAGCCTAGAAGCTGGGTTGCGTCATTTGACAGAAAATCCAGACGATGCAGCTATCTGGGAACAGTTGCGCCGGGAAGCCCATAGTATTAAGGGCGATTCTCGTAGCGTTGGCGTGGAAACCGTGGAAATTTTGGCTCATCCCCTAGAAGAAATTATCGAAAGCCTCAAATCCCAACCCACAACGTTTACCCCAAATGTTAGCCAAACCTTACATCAAGGATTAGAGGCAATTAGCAAATTAGTCCAGGAAGCCGTAACCGGTCAACCCAGTGCGGTGGATACCACTGAGGTACTAGAACAATTTATGCTAGTGCTGGAAAATTGCCAACAATCGGCTGTAGTGTCTCCAATTCAAGCGGAACCAGGGCTTGTCGGGGCGAGTTTCAATAAGCTTGAGCCGACAACCGATAACGGAACCAAACCCACCCCACCCCAACTCGCTGAAAGCTATATCGATGATGATGAATTACGACAGGTGTATCAACTTACCAGTGGTGAACGATTGCACAGCCTGGAAACGGGGTTAAATGATTTAGCCCAAAACCCAGACAACGAAGCTATCTGGGAGGAGTTACGCCGGGAAGTTCATAGTCTTAAAGGCGATTCTCGCAGCGTTGGCGTGGAAACCGTGGAAATTTTGGCTCATCCCCTAGAAGAAATTATCGAAAGCCTCAAATCCCAACCCACATCGTTTACCCCAGATGTTAACCAAACCTTACATCAAGGATTAGAGGCAATTAGCAAATTAGTCCAAGAAGCGATAACCGGTCAACCCAGTGCGGTGGATACCACGCAAGTGCTCGAACAATTTATGCTGGTGCTGGAAAATTGCCAACAATCGGCTGTAGCGTCTCCAATTCAAGCGGAACCAGGGCTTGTAGGGGCGGGTTTTACCAATACCCTTGAGCCGACAACCGATAACGGAACCAAACCCACCCCGCCTCAACTCGTCGAAAGCTATATTGATGATGATGAACTGCGACAGGTGTATCAACTCGCCAGTGACGAACGGTTGCAGATTTTAGAAGCCGGGTTACTGCATTTAGAAAAATATCCCGATGACCAAGCTACTTTAGATCAATTACTGCGGGAAGCCCATAGTCTCAAAGGCGATTCCCGTAGCGTTGGTGTCGAATCGGTGGAAATCCTCACCCATCATATCGAAGACGTCTTTGATCGCATCAAACATCAACAACTCGGTTTTACGGTCAAAGCCAGTGAAAGCCTCTATGATGCATTAGAAGCCATCCGTCGCTTAGTCGATGAAGCGGTAACGGGTCAACTCCAGGGTGTGGATACAGTGCAAGTGCTGAACCAATTAATCGACGCCATTGAAACCTCAGCCCAATCTCCCTCAGTGATACCTGTCTCCAAATCGGCGACACCCTTATCATCCAATCCCGTCTCTCGTCCGGATTCTGTCACAATTGTAGGGTTACCCGATGTCCCATCCGCCCCCTCGGAACGTTCCCTCAGTGCTACGTTTATTGACGATGAGGAAATGCGGGATGTTTATAAACTCGCCAGCCAAGAACGCTTACAGAAGCTAGAAGCGGGATTACTGCAATTAGAAAAGCAGCCGGATGACCCAACCACATTAGACGAATTACTGCGAGAAGCCCATAGTTTAAAAGGAGACTCTAGAAGCGCGGGCGTTGAACCCGTGGAAACGTTAATCCACCACGTTGAAGAGATTTTAGGCGGGATTAAACTCCAGCCAACTATTTTAACCCCAGATATTAGCGATCGCTTGTATCGAGGATTGGATGCGATCGGTAAACTCGTACAGGAAGCGGTGACGGGTCAATATCAGGGTGTGAATATTACGGCGATTCTCAATCAATTACTGGAAGTTTCTCCCCCTAGCTTACCTGATGCGGTACCGACTCCCGCCCAACCACCAGTACCCAAAACCCCAGCCCTGAGTGACACCTACCGGATTGATACGATTCGGGTTCCCACTCGTGATTTAGATGCGTTAATGGCGCAAGCGGAGGAATTAAATGTAACTAAACTTCGTGTCGCATACACGGCGTCAGAAATTGAGGAACTGGTGACACTTTGGCAAGAATGGAAAGCCTTTTCTCGTCAATCCGGTGAGGCGACAGCCACGGAAGTTAACCCATTCCAAGAACGCTTAGATGAAAAGATTACCGCTTTACGCACCGCCACCCAGGAAAATACCTCCAAACTGGATTTAATTGCAGAAGATTTACGGGAGAGAATTCAAACCCTACGCCAGTTACCTCTGTCTACTATCTTCCAGTTGTTTCCGCGTATGGTGCGGGATTTAGCCCGCAAACAGTCGAAACAGGTGGAGTTAATTATTGAAGGGGGAGATACGACGGCGGATAAAAATATTCTGGAAGATATTAAAGATTCCTTAACCCATCTGATTCGTAACGCGATCGATCATGGGATTGAGACACCCGAAGAACGACAGAAATTGGGTAAACCCCCCGTGGCAAAAATTTGGCTGCGGGGTAATTTAATTGGGAATACAATTATCATTGAAGTCGCTGATGATGGGCGAGGACTGGATATCGACCAAATTAAGCAGACCGCAATTAAACGGAAGCTTTACCAACCCGATGAACTAGAGAGGATGAATCCTAGCCAAATTTATGACCTAATTTTTGCCCCAGGATTCTCCACACGCAGCTTTATTACTGAAATTTCCGGTCGAGGGATTGGCTTAGATGTAGTCCGAACAAACATTGAACGACTCAAAGGCGCGATCGCGATTGAATCAACTCCCAATCAAGGAAGTAAATTCCGCATCCAACTTCGCACCACCTTAGCCACCGTTAATGCCTTATTTGTCGAGGTTCAGGGAATTGTTCAAGCCCTCCCAATTGAATTCGTCCAAACCAGTTTACTCCTTTCCCCAGATGAAATAGAAACCGTTGATGGGCGGGAGACATTGAATTGGCAAGGTCAAAGGGTTCCCGTCGCCAATCTTGCCAATGTCTTGGAACTCTCCAACTCCCCCGCCTACGCCCTGATCGCCAAAAAAGAAACACCGCTATCTGAGTTGCGATCGTGTATTTTGCTCAAGGTTGGTGATGAAGTTTCGGGATTTTTAGTCGATCGACTTTTGGATACTCAAGAAATTCCCCTCAAACCTCAAAGTATGTTGTTAAAGCGGGTCAAAAATATTTTGGGTGCAACGATTCTCCCCACCGGAGATGTTTGTATGATTCTCAATCCGGCTGATTTAGTTAAGTCCGGACAAAAACAAACTACCGCAACGGTTTCTGTTAAAGCCAATCCGGTTCTACAAACGAAACCTACGATTCTCTTAGTCGAAGATTCTCTCCCAGTGCGGACGCAAGAACGACGACTTTTAGAAGGGGCGGGGTATGAAGTGGTAATTGCGGTTGATGGATTAGATGGCTATACCAAACTTAAAAGCCGTCATTTTGATGCCGTAGTTTCTGATGTGGAAATGCCTCATTTAGACGGGTTATCTTTAACAGCAACGATTCGCCAGCATTCCGAATATCAAGACTTACCAATTATTTTGGTCACCACCTTGGATTCAGAAGCCGATCAACAACGGGGTGCAGAAGCTGGGGCGGACGCTTACATTATCAAAGGTAAGTTTAACCAAACATTTCTTTTAGAAACCATCAGCCGATTGGTCTAATTGAATGAAGGTTTCTTCGTTCGTTCGTAGTCGGCACTTTAGTGCCATCAGCGCTAAAGCGCTTACTACAAACCCTCAAACCGTTTCGTTCGTTCGTAGTCGGCACTTTAGTGCCATCAGCGCTGAAGCGCTTACTACAAACCCTCAAACCGTTTCGTTCGTTCGTAGTCGGCACTTTAG
>NZ_JBKHHI010000310.1:0-8060 GCF_046539235.1 Coleofasciculus sp. | reverse complement strand
GTTGTTTGAGCAGGGGTAAAGTATCTGGGTCTTGTTTCCATCCTCTGGCTAATTCCTCTACCGCCGCACCTCGGACAATCCCATTATCATCAAATTGAATCAGTTGCTTGAGCAAGGGTAAAGTATCTGGGTCTTGTTTCCAAATTGTGGCAATTGTAGTAATTGCTTGGGTACGAATTTCTTTGACTAGGTTGAAATACTCGAAGTCTATATCAGACTCAAACAGATAGGAAATATAACTATACTGAGTCAATTCCTTCAATCGCTCAAGCAATTTATTATCCATCTCCAATATCCCCTGTCGATTCTTCACATCCTCCAAACACTGTGCCGCCAGAAACACATTCATAAACTTCTCATCTTCCCCCTCCTGATTCATCAAATACTCAATAATCTCCCCGGCAAACCTTGACTCCTCAATCATCCCCACAATCAACCGCAAAACCTCATGCCAAGACTCATCCCGCCAATGCTTGCCAAAAACCTCCGTTTTCAACCCCTCCAGTGATAACCGTCGCGTCTCCTTAAACTGCCAAATAAACTCCCACGCACAGAAATATTCCAAAAACGTCCGATGCACAAACCCATAATAATCCGCCCCCAAATAACAGAGGATAAAATTACGTTCCCGTAATTGACGAATCAGTACCCGCGCCACTAACCGCGCCTGATTCACATCTATCGTTCTCAAATACTCGGTTAAAATCCCTTCTAAATCTTCCCTCCGAATTAAATTCCCCGCCAATCCTTTTTCTGTGGCTTGCATAAAATACGCCACCCGGCGCAACATCGCCTGCTTATCCTTATAATCAATCGTCTTCGGATCAAGGCGGGAATCCTCAATTAATGCCCGTTCCACATCCCATTGATGCAGTAAAACTCGCGACGCTTGATGATACAATTCTGGTCTATCTCTCGGTAACTCCTGATGCCGATTTAAAATTGCCATCATCGTCAGCAATAGCGGATTTCCGGCTAATTCCTGAATCGCTTTTGACCTGTCAATTGCCCGTTGTAATCGTTCCCGCTTCCAAGTCTTATCCACCTCATCGGTAAAGGTTAATTCATGCCAACGATAGATAAAATCCTGTATCTGGTTTTCATCCAACTCTTGCAACAGGAAATGATTAAACTCCGCATCCCGTAATCGCTGCGGCTTATAGCCAATCACGCGAGAGGTGACAATCACCTGCACCTCTGGATACTCATTAGTGAAGCGATGAATATCCGTAATCACATCCTCTCGTTTCCCCGGATCAAATACCTCATCCAACCCATCAAACAGCATCAACACCTTCCCCGCCTTTAACTGTTCCTGAAGTTGATGCTGATTCAGATGACAAATCGCCCCACTACTTTGATGCAAAAACTCTAAGAAATTCTGGCATTGTCCTAAATCTCGATTCCGCATATAGGTGCGTAATTCAATTAAGATGGGAATCGCCAGGGAAATGGCATTCTGTAGCGGCGACTGGGCATAGATTAATGCCAAATACTGTAATAACGTAGACTTTCCCGAACCCGGATCACCTAACATCACCAGATAGGGATAATTTCGTTTATCATTAATAACATCCAAAACCGACTGTATCGGCGCTTCTGAATACACCCGTTGATAACGCTCGAATTCCCCGAACTGAAAATTTGGATCTAATTGATCCCTCTCCCGCAATCGCTGCTGATATTCCTTAGGCAATTCATAAATTTGCGGCAGAACGTCATGGACTTTTCGCACGTTTTGTGCTATAAATATTCGCCATAACTTCAGGGCATTATAAGCACAGCCCGTGGTATCCAAACTATCTAATCGCAGATTGCCATACGCTTCCCGTAACCCCTCCTGATAGCGGCGCAAATCAAACTCTGGTATAATCCCCGCAGACTCCTGAGTATAACGTGCGATCGCGTCCAACTTCTGCGAATCCAGAATCTCCCGCAATTCAGGCGATTCCCGGATTAACGCCTTGACTTTTCTGAGATACCGCTTCCCCACCTGTTCCCAATCAAAATCTTCTGGGAGCGATCGCAGGTTAAGCTGATACCATAGATTCCCCAATCCCTGCGTATCCAAACTCGAACACTCATCCTGAAACCCACTCCCCAGAATCCCTTTCACTGAGGAATTGTGAATAAACTTGGTTAACGCCGGAGAATACTCTTCCACCTCCACCTGTGACACCTCAGCATCTTCTAACTCCAGCTGAACCAACACCAGAAACTCTTTCAAGGCTTTCCCGACAACCGTATTCAGCGTATCATCCTCAAAACACCCGGAAAAATCCCGAATACAATCCTTAAGAAAATCTTTCGTGTAATCTTCCAGCGTTCCCTTCGCCAGAGGCGCTAACACTTCCCGAAACACAAAGCCAGTAACGGAATAGACACCCCAAGCCGCGAACCAATCCAGCATGACTCTCGCATTCGTCTCTATTTTGTATCGAGTATAACTGTAGAATCACAGTTTTGATTGATCACCGTCTGCCCTCTGTCCTCGATCCTCCTATTTTCACTGTATGTTTAATATTACACTTGTAAGACGGCAACGCCACAGTTTATGCTTTAATGGTAAAAAAATCAGCATAAATTGATTCGCTTTCTTATGCAGCGATTTTATTCAGGAAAGTCAGAACTTTCACTGAAGGGAACCTTCTGATTATTCAAAAAATTCAGAAAATTCAGTTTTATGCTAGCGTGGTCATCAGAGGTATGAATTGGAATGCCAGATGGCAGATGCAGAGGTGATAAGACTGATCGAATTAGCCGAGTATTGGATTGCCCAGAAGACAGGAAACGTACTGAACGACGCCCAAAAGACTATCCTGAGTCAAGCCTTAACAGGCAACAAACTCAAAACCATTCAAGTCATGGGCTATAGCCAAAATACTGTCCAGCGCGATTTAGCGCCGAAGTTATGGAAACAGTTGTCTGAAGTCACCGGGAAACGAGTCACGATTAAAACGTTACGTTTAATCCTCCAAGGATTGCCAGACGCAAATACCGAGAACTCCGATACTCTGACTCCCCCACCACCTCTGGCGGTAAGTACAACCACCTTCCCCTCTCCCATCTGGGAACTACCCGGAGGACAACTGGATTTAGCCTCACCCTGCTATGTCGAACGTCCAGAGGATGAATCTCGCGCCTATGAAGAAATTAGTAAGCCGGGAAGTTTGATTCGGATTAAAGCACCGCGACAAATGGGCAAAACGTCCCTAATGGTACGATTACTGTATCACGCTGAACGACAAGGATGTCAGTCTGTCGCCTTAAACTTTGAGTTAGCTGAACGGGAAGTCTTTGCGGATTTAAATCAATTCCTGCAATGGTTTTGTGCTACTGTTACCGATGACTTACACCTGCCGATTCAGTTAGAAAACCGTTGGAGTAAGTTTTTGGGCAGTAAAAAAAACTGTACCAATTATTTTGAAAAATATCTATTACCCACACTCAGAACTCCCCTGGTTTTAGGACTCGATGCCGTAGACCGAATTTTCCCTCACGAACACGTCGCAGATGATTTTTTTGGCTTACTCCGGGCTTGGCATGAAAAGGCAAAACAATATGAGATTTGGAAAAATTTTCGCCTAATTATTGTCCATGGGACAGAAGTTTATATTCCCCTAAGTAACGACCAATCCCCCTTTAATGTCGGATTACCGATTGAATTATCCGAATTTGACGCCCATCAGGTGGAAGACTTAGCCCTGCGCTATGGATTAGACTTTACCTGGAATGATGTAAAACAACTGATGGCAATGGTAGGCGGACATCCCCATTTGATCCGATTAGCCCTGTATAAAATTGCCCGTCAGGATATTACCTTAAACCGACTCCTAGAAGACGCCCCTACTGAAACCGGAATCTATGCAGATCATTTGCGCTTACATCGCTGGAATTTAGAGAAACATCCCGACTTAGCCGACGCCCTCACCCAAATCTTAGAAGCCGATCGCCCGGTGCAGCTAAAAGGTGCGATCGCGTTTAAACTTAATAGTATGGGATTAGTCTATCTGGTAGGAAATCAGGTGAGTATTCGTAATGATTTATACCGCCAGTATTTTCGCGAACGCCTGTATCCAGAGAAGCCAAGCAGCCAAGACGCCAAGGAACACCGAGGCAGAATTATTCCCAATTCTCTAGGAGATAATGTCCTAGCCGCTATTGTCTTTACCGATATCAAAGACTCCACCCAAAAACAGCATGAAAACCAGCAACCCACCCTAGCCGCCATTCATCGTGATCTCAAACTGATGACCAAATTATGCCACCAATTTGAAGGAGAGGTTCTCAAATCCATGGGTGATGGATTACTCATGTACTTTGTCTCCGCCGTCAAAGCTGTTGATTGTTCCCAAACCATTCAAAAAACCCTCTCCCTCGCCGCCAGAGGATTACCGAATGAGGCGGTATTACAGCATCGAATTGGCATTCACTTAGCTGATGTTTTTTTCAATGGAACCGATGTACAAGGAGATGGCGTTAATATTGCCGCCCGTTTACAATCTCAAGCAAAACCCGGTGAGATTTGTATTTCCTGGATAGTGTATGAAGCGGTCAAAAATCACTTACAACTACACATCACCGATAGTGAACATCGCCTCTTAAGAGGAATTGACGAACCCATGTTATTATATCAAATCAGCGTTTAGGGATATAATAATTGGGCGGAATGTAGGGGCGGGTTTCACAACTATCCTTTCTGATCTCACCCCGATGTAACTAAACCCGCCCCGACTCAATTGTGAATAAATTGTGACGAATGATAAATGACAAATGGCAAATTGTCTCTATCTACTTAACAAAATATGTCTAAATGGAAACTGGTAACCGAATTTACATTTGATAGCGCCCATTACATCAAAGACTATGATGGACCCTGTGGTCGGATGCATGGACATACCTATACAGTGCGATTAGAAGCAACATCCTCAACCCTTCACGCCTCCGAACACTGTCCCCACCCAAGTATGGTTGCTGATTTCAAAAGCTTACGCTGGGCAAAAAAAGATGTTACCAAAGGCGGGTTAGATCACGGAATTCTTAATCAAATATTACCCGAAGGATACGAAACCACCGCCGAAATGATCGCCCAATACATTTATGACGAAACAAAAAAACGCATTCCTGAAGGCATAGAACTCAAAGTTGTGGTATCAGAGACACCGAATAGTTGGGTAGAATATGAGGAATAAATTATCAGGAATAAACGATAACGAATATTTTTAGTCCATTTAGACGGGGGCGAGTCGAGATAGGTTAATTCTGAATACCGCTACATTTGCCCAGCGACTCGCCCCTACAATTTCGATAATTACGACAATTCTGACAATTCCGGTAATTCCGATAATTTTGATAATTACGAGAAATTATTATCGAGAAATCAGCATCTGTAGGGGCGACCCGCTGCATTAAATAACAGAACCGACTGTTCACGTTTGTCGGGTCGCCCTGCTTCCAGAAACGGGCGGTAAAATACCCCGCCGCTTTAACGTTGCTTCGATTTGCCGTAACAGTTCAAAATCATTATCGGGCAACGGATAATTGTCTTGATTACCGCTATTTTCACTACCCTTTAAATCTGGTTCTAAGAACCCAAACGCTTGGCGAAACTGATCTGGATTTGCTGCAATTGAACCCTCAAAATGGCAAGAAATAATCCGTTGGAAATCCCAACTGGTGACTTCATCCACCCAGTTCAACGTTTCTTGCGGGGCGCGGTTGAGAATCAGAGTTTGCAGAATTGGTGCGACAAAGGGACGCCCATTTCCGCACAAAGCGTCAAAGGATTTCCACCAACCGGGTTTCCATTTGAAGGGAAATAAACCAAAATAGGCTTGCTTTGACCAATCCGGTGCATTTCTCGCCTCCCGTAACGCCTGAGTGAAGGGTATCGTATCCAAAGCACTGGGGCGGAAGTAAAATGCAAATAGTGAGATGCGTTGCCATCCCTTGCGCCGAGTCATCTTATTGTCGATAACGATATCTAAGGCATGATCTCTGGCATGGAATAATAACGGATAGGGATCAAGTTGCGCGATCGCAGGGGGATTTTCGGGTACACTAACTACAGTATCCGTCACCAGTAGCGTGCGCGTAAGCTTGTGCACAAATCCCACTTCGGCAAAGAGTCCCAATCCCAAATCAACAGGACCTAGTAAGGCATAATCAAATTCATCCGCAAAAGGAGTTTGGCGACTATCTGCGGGTAAAACATGAGTCCGTTTCCTGGGAAACCCCAGCCAACTCAGGGGCAAATTCACCGGATAACTCCACTGGTGCGGTGCCACAAACACCTGGGCGTGAGGAAACTTGCGGGCAAAGGGACCGACAAACACTTTATGCTCAATCCCCGAAACCGTGGGCAGAATGATATATTTAACCTCACCATGGTCTGCCACCAATTCCTGAACTAATCGGATACATTCCGGGGTAGGTGCAACAGGCGCATAAATCAACAGCCCTCCAGCATCCAGCTTAATCACCGTCATCCGAATCGGGACAACCACATAGAGAATCCCCTGAATCTGGTCAAACGTCCAAATCCTATCCTTCACCACTTCCACACGGATAGTGCGTCGTTTGCCATAAGGATACAGGGGTACAGGAAACCAAAGCGACCATGACCAGTCTTGAGAGTGGATGCTCGGATGACCCTGGTGTTCCTGCATCTGCGGTTCATTCCTCCTGTATTTTCTGAAGACTCAACCTGTTGGGCGGGAATTTTTCCCTATTATTCTACAACTGAAAGCGCCCCCACCAAAACGCTGTACGTCATCGACGGCAAAAATGTTTTATCGTAATTCGGCTTGTAGTAAGGGAACCTCAGCCCTAGATTACGTTGGGTTGAGCGAAGTCGAAACCCAACCTACAACCTATCCCACAATTTTAGCTGTGTCAGTCCACTACTCTATCTATTCTGAATCCGGGTCAATTCCCATGGCTCTTAATCGTTCTGCCAATCTTGCCGCTTTTTGCTCGGCTTGTTCAGCACGTTGGTGTTCTTGTTCGGCGCGTTGGCGTTCTTGTTCAGCACGTTGACGTTCTAATTGGGCGCGTTCTTCACCAATTAACAAAAGATTGCCTTCACTATCCCACCAACGCAGCCAATATTGAGTTTGATTTTGATAAGTCCCGTGCCAAAGTCCCAGTTCTACTCCTAAGGGCGTAATCGGATAGTGACCCCGTTCATTTGGTTGGAGTTTTTGATAAGAAAAATTCAGCCAATTATAAACCTCCAGTTTTCTAGTTTTGACTTCAAAAATGCCATAGTAGGGAATGCGAATAATCCGTTCATACACCCAGAATTTACCGGGTTTAGTGGTTTCTCCTTCAGCGGAAACCGATAATGGTGTAGCATCTCGTTCCTCATCTCCATTGCCACTGGCAAATTCTAAGGCAATCATTGGTGCCATTAATTCTCGCCAGAGAACATAAGAACGACGGATTTCACCATTAAGTAATGGGGGAACATTGGGAACATAGAACCAATCGGGCGCTTCTGCGCCTTTTTCTGGGGGTTCAGTTTCGCGCCAGTAGATACCGCAATCTTGCCCAATGGCGTAGTCACCATCGGGATGGAGTTGCTGCAAAACTGAACCAATGGAATCGGTCAAAATTAGGCTTTGAGGATGTTCTTGGAAATTTTTCACAAACGTACCATCAGATTCGGGTAGTTGAGTATGGTCAGGAAAGGCAGGGGGTAAATCAATTTTAGTTTGAGTCATGTCTTAATCACAGGTAATAGAGAATCTACTCAATTTCAGGGTTGGTCTAGCACTTATATTTGAATAGTGTGACACAATGTTTGGGCTTAATCATAGTAGTCAGGTAAGCAAGGGTTATCAATCATCATAAAATACACCTTGTAGGGGCGACCCGCCGCACCAAATTAACACCGCCCACCGATTAATTTTATCGGGTCGCCCTGCATCAGATATCGGTAATTATTTCAGTTTAAGTAGGTGGACACAATTAAAGTTAGCGGTGGAGATTAGGGAACATTAGGTTCTTATCTGTTAGGTGACAGATGCTTTGGGTCTTCATGTTTTATATCAGGGTAA
>NZ_JBKHHI010000309.1:0-8143 GCF_046539235.1 Coleofasciculus sp. | reverse complement strand
TCTCCACCCTAAAATAAAAAACCTACACCTGTCAGGAGGGGGTGAGGGGGAGATGGGGGAGATGGGGGAGATGGGGAAGATGGGGAAGATGAGGGAGATGCTGCTTTTTAGGTAAAAGTGCAAGGTTTTTGACCGAAGATACACCAAAACGAAAGCACTTATTGGGTAAAAAAATGGCTTTCCACCCTTGTGTGGTATACCATCTAAACTCATGCAGCAAGCCCTACATAAAATAAACTATTCTCCGAATCGATAGATAATCTCTAAACGGAGAATAGTTTATTGATATATTTTTGACTAAAGATCAAATATGGTGTATGTCTACCTTTATCTCAAGGTTTAATGGTGGAAGCTAATTTCCGTTGCATCGGAGGTAGATGATAATTATTAGATACCTCAGAAGCCTTAACATCTGATAGGACAGTCATTTGATGAGCTGGCGACCGATGAGAGGGTGGCATTTGCTTCATTTCTTGGACTTTCAGCAAAATTAAGTACTCATAAAACGCTTGTAAGGTACACCAAGCCATTCCTGCTTTGCCATCCAGACAACCACCCAGGAAGAAATACATATAAATCCACCGTAACAGGGGTCTCAAAGGTAAACGTAGGGATAAATCTTTGAGCGCTCGACGCCGTTCAACTTCTGATCGACCAAAGAATAAGTTCCACCAATTGACATTTCCCTGTTCTAACTGACGGACTGTCTCAGCCGCTTCATCGGTGGAGTAGCGATTGTGCTTCTCTATCCAACGACTCAAGCCTTTACTACAGGTATAGTGGGGATAGGTTTCTTGCAGAAAACTGGTTGATCCATTACAAACTTCCCGTTCTGTGTGACCGTAGTCTGTGAACCAAACCTTTCCTTTTTGGAAAAGACGCATTTGGTAACGGGGGTACTGGGTGCTGTGGCGAATCCATTTCCCCATAAACATTACTCGTTCTGCTACATAATAGCCAACCGCATCTGGGCGTTTTATTGCCGCTAAACACTCTTGAAACAGTTGAGGAGTCATTCGCTCATCTGCTTCTAAGATATAAACCCATTGGTACTTTGTGGGAATCGCTTCTAGCATCCAGGTTCGTTGCTTGCCATGAGCCTCAAACTGATGTTGCACGACACGAACGGGGTAGCGGGAGGCAATTTCTACAGTACGGTCTGTGCTGTAGGAGTCTACCACTATAACATCATCCGATAGCTGGGCTGACTCAATGCAAGCCGCAATATCTATTTCCTCGTTGTGGGTCAGAATGTAGATGGAAAACATAAGTTAAAGAGTGAGTGAACGATTAAATGAGTGGTAGCTTCCTTTACATAGACTAGTAATGCTACCTGGGAAATCAAAATTTATAGTGTAGAGGCAGGTTTAAGCCGTTTAGGACAGTATCAAACCGATAACTTATCAATAAAACCCGCCCCTAGTCACAAATCAAAAGCCTGCCCTGAGCGTGGTCGAAGGCTCAAAAGAATTGTTTTACACTAGGTATATTTTGATAGGTTTTCTATCCCTGTGTCTAGGTCTATCCCCAATCTTTGTCCAATCTTTACATTGGCTTACTCAGCCTAACATTGCAGTTAAGTCGCTTCCGCCAGGAAGAGGTCAGCAAATCTGCTTGGGCTATAGAAGGCTGATAGCATAACATTTTTGCCTTTGTTACCAATAAGGCGGTGACTGTCAATTATAGGACTGAGTAGTCGGACAAAACTCAAGTTGATGGTTGAGATTGAGGAACATGGTATAAGGGATTTGAGGCTTTTTACAATTCTTAACTCAGTTAACACAAGTTATATTCAGGTATTTAGAAAGCTGGTTTGCCCTAGAACCTGTTTACCTTGGCGTCATGGCATACAATGGAAAGGCTGTGCAAAATTCGCTAACTGACAACCATGGCTGTACCCAAGAAGAAAACATCAAAGTCAAAACGAGACAAACGCAGAGCTAACTGGAGACGCAAAGCATCATTGGAAGCGGAGAAAGCCCTCTCTCTGGGTAAGGCTGTTTTGAGTGGACGTTCGACGTTTGTCTATCCGACTGAAGAAGAAGAGGAAGAAGAAGCCTAGTGTAGGGTGGAGGAGTTTGTGAACACCTCCGTTCATGGAGGGGAGATGGGGGAGTAGAGACGTAGCCTGATACGTCTCTACACTCTAGGTTGGGAGCGTCAAGTCATAAATTTTATAGTTGAACTATGATCGGAAAATTTTTCCACAAACCAGAACCAGAACAGAGCGATCGCGTTCCTCCAGGTCAATACCTGACCAAGGGCTTCCCGGTTCTAACTTATGGTGAGACTCCCGACGTTAACATTGATGAGTGGGAATTTCGGGTTTGGGGTTTGGCTACACCCAAAACCTGGCGTTGGTCAGATATGATGGCAATGCCTCAACATGATTTCACCAAGGATTTCCATTGTGTGACCCGTTGGTCAAAACTGGATGTGCAATGGACGGGGATCAGGGTAACTGACTTTATGAGTCAGGTGGAACTCGACCCTAAAGCCACCCATGTTATGCAACATTGCTATGGCGGCTATACCACTAATCTGACACTAGACGAGTTTGTGCGTGAGGATAACTTTTTTGCCCATACTCTGCTTGGCGAACCCTTACCCCCAGAACATGGCGGTCCCCTGCGCTTAGTGGTTCCCCACCTTTACGCTTGGAAAAGTGCTAAATGGATTAATGGCTTAGAGTTTCTCGACCACGAGGAATCGGGATTCTGGGAACGTAATGGTTACCACCGCCGAGGTGAACCTTGGGCAGAAGAACGGTATAGTTTCTAGTACAAGAAGGCAGAAATAACGCCAACAGCTAACATCTTCGCCATCTCCCTCATCTTCCCCATCTCCCCATAACTTATTCAACTGAAGTTCCCCCCGTGCGGATGTACTACACCCAGGCTAAAGCCTTATTCCGTAGTGGTTTGAGCGCTCGCAGAACGTCTCGCCGAACGTCTAAAAAATCGCGGAAAGCCGCACGGTGAGGCAGTTTTGATTTTTTGTCTGGGGGAACTTCAGTTTCATCGACAACGTCGCCCCGGCTGTATGACACAGAGGCTGTAGGGTTTTGGCGGCGGTAGGCGTTGTGGCGATCGCAGCTAGGGGGTGAAAGTCTTGAAATAGCCACATAGGTCTTTAGAATTTAAATTGAATCATAGCAGTTAATGAGCAAAAAATAAATTTCAGCACCGCTTCAGCCAAATTTCAGGATAAAAAGACTAAAATTTAACGCACCATCTATGAAAGTTTTTATCGATTAATACCGCTACCTTACAGCAGTTTACAAACCTTTATTATAACGGGTGCAACTTATCAAATATTAACAGGCAAAAGTTAAATCACATAACTCTGGACAAGTTTACAATACATCGGTACTATAAATAAGCAAAGGAAAGACTATTAATGTTAGGGGTAGACTGAGAATATGGCTAGCACTCATACAGGTATCGAGTGGACAGACCGAACATGGAACCCCACAACTGGTTGCAACAAAGTTAGTCCAGGTTGTACCCATTGTTATGCAGAAGCACTAACTAAACGGTTTCATCAGAATTTTCCCAATGGATTTGATTTAACCCTGCATCGGGAACGCATAAAAGAACCCTTGCGTTGGCGCAAGCCAAGTCGCATTTTTGTCAACTCTATGAGTGATCTTTTTCACGAAGACGTGCCTATCGGATTTCTCAAAGACGTGTTTGATGTGATGGGTCAAACTCCGCAGCATATCTATCAAATTTTGACCAAACGACATGAACATTTAGTTGAATTAGCGTCTCAGTTAGAATGGCATAACAATATTTGGATGGGGGTATCGGTTGAAAATCAGGACTATGTTCATCGGGTTGATTCCCTGCGACAAGTTCCAGCCAATGTGCGCTTTCTCTCTTGTGAACCGCTTCTCGGTGATTTACATCTTAATTTAACGGATATTCATTGGGTTATTGTGGGTGGCGAATCGGGAAATAGATATCGTCCGATGAAGTTAGAGTGGGCGCAAAGTATTCGTGATCAATGTCAGAGGTTTGATGTCGCATTTTTCTTTAAACAATGGGGAGGTAGAACTCCAAAAGCTGGAGGAAGAGAACTGGATGGAAAGATTTGGGATGAGATGCCATTAGCTTGGAAACAACACCAACAGCAACGGGGAAAAGATATCCCAGTATCTCGTCATCAGTCTACGAAACAACTTAAATTGGTGGAAAAGTAACTCGTACTGTATCGGCAAATGTGTTTTTCCGGCGCTTAGATGGTTCTGCTGTAATTTTGCCTTTAGCCTCTAGTTTTAGAAGAGCATCTTTGTAATTTTTCTTGATGTACCGTTTACCAATATGATGTCTTTGATAAACCTTTATCATCGTCATTGTTTGACCGGCAAACTCATCTAATAACATATCTGTGAGTTCATCCAGTGGACGTGAAAGTTCAAAAAGTAAAGGTTGGAATTTTGTTGCCGGATTATACTCAAAAGATGGAACACCTTGTTCTGTTGTCGAACTTTCCTTTGCCATAATCTCTTTCATAATCTCATAACCTCTTACATGCTTACTGACAAAAATTAGATGATGGCTAGTACGGTTGCCATTTTCATGTCGAAAACAGAAAGGAAGCACATACTCTCCACCCATTTCTTTTAACGCTTCACAAATTTCTTCGACAATAGCGATTTCTTTGTTGGCTGGCTTTAGTAGCTGCAATTTTTCTCGAAGTTCTGACGCACGTTCTTCGCCAAATAGAGCATTTATATGATTTTTTACGGCATCGTTACCTAATCCCATATTAATCCGGTTGTAGTTAAAGAAAAATATACAGTCACAGCCCCAATTCTTAACCACAGAATTAATAAGTTGTAATGACAATCCTTTATATCCCCATGGATCGACAAAAAATAGAGTGGGAACCAATTTAACTTGTTCAAACCTCTGAACTATCTCTTCACCAATTTCATGGTTTATAACAATGGGTTTATTTTTTAGTTTATTGATATTGTGAATTGACTGAATGTTGTTCTGGAGTGACTGTGTATTATTTGCATCAGCATCATTAAAAAGCGTTATCAAGCGTTCTCTAAAATCTGGTTCTCGAATAGCACTTTCCAGTACACGCAACGGTGTCGATTCGGAACCATCTTGATATCGACCGGGACCAGCAAACA
This sequence comes from Coleofasciculus sp., assembly GCF_046539235.1. Classification (GTDB taxonomy): domain Bacteria; phylum Cyanobacteriota; class Cyanobacteriia; order Cyanobacteriales; family Coleofasciculaceae; genus Coleofasciculus. Next base: position 2,994 of record NZ_JBKHHI010000309.1, on the reverse strand, counting down.
AGTCAATATAAGCAAGTTCCAGCTTCTTTGACAACTTTTGCTTTTGTTCTTTTTGTTTCAAAAATCCAATGATAACTTTTGCCCAGGCCCAAAAGTATTTCTCAACTATTCTGGCTTTAACGAGTGATTGTTCCTTTTGTTCATCAAAAAAAGACGAGTTGTTCATAGTAATATCTTAAATTGGATAATTCCAAAAACTATGTAACACTATTTTTTTGCCTAGTGGGTATTTTCCGAAACCCCGAATAAGACAGATAATTGGCTATCAAGTTTGACCCATCTTGGCGGCTTTTTGAATCGTCTCCAGGGTTAACACACCAATGACCTTTCCTTCATCCATGACAGGCAATCTCTGAGTTCCTGTCTGTAAGAGGAGGGATAAAGCTTGACGCAAATTCTCGTGAGGCGCGATCGCACGATTATCCTGATGCTGATAATCTGGAGAAACTGGCTGCATTGCCACCTCCACCCGCTGTAAACTTAACTGACGCAACAGATCATCAGCACCCATTAACTCCCGGACAAAATCATTAGCCGGGTGCGTCAAAATATTTAACGGCGTATCAAATTGGACAATTTCACCCTTTTGCAAAATCATAATCTTGTCCCCTAGACGCAGCGCTTCCTCCACATCATGGGAGACAAAAAGAATCGTTTTATGCAGTTGACGCTGAATTCGTAAGATTTCGTCTTGCAAAGATTGGCGGGTAATCGCGTCAATGGCACCAAAAGGTTCATCCATTAACATTAACTTCGGATCACCAGCCAACGCCCGCGCCACACCAACACGCTGCTGCTGTCCTCCGGATAGCTGTGCTGGGTAACGATTCCGGTAAACTTGAGGAGGTAGTTCGACCAGCTTCAATAACTCATCAACGCGAGACTGGTATTTTGAGCGTGACCATCCCAGAAGCTTGGGAACAACGGCAATATTTTCCGCCACCGTCTGATGAGGAAATAAGCCCGACTGCTGAATCACGTAGCCAATTTGCTGACGCAGCGTCGTGACTTTCATTTTGCGGATGTTCACCCCATCCAGATAAATCGCACCGGATGTGGGTTCATACAATCGATTGACCATCTTGAGAACGGTAGTTTTACCACATCCCGATGGACCTAAAATGACGACCAGTTGACCCGCTTCAATGTCGCAGGTTACACCATTTACCGCAGGTTGGGGCGTTCCGGGAAATTGGAGATGAACTTGATCAAAACGAATAGCACTCACTGATTTGGCTGATTTTTGCTAAGGTTGGCTAATTTTATAGGGGAGTTTAGATTTGAAATCGGATTTTAAGTAAGTCTGTCGAATATATACTTAACGATGTTACGTTGTTACGTTGTGTAACCGCTCTCAAACCCTTCCCAATGACCAATGACCAATGCTGACATTTTAATTCTCTCCAATGGTCCGGGTGAAGTCACCACCTGGGTACGTCCTGTAGTCAAAGCATTGCGCCAGCAGCTAGGATGCGATCGCGCTGTCTTCCGAATCTCGGTTATCCTGTCTCCTTGTCCCAACGCTACAGGCAAAGAAGCCCAGATTGTTCAATCCTACCCCGAAGTAGACCGAGTGCAAGGGGCAGAGCATTTCTTTCCCTTTTTACTTTGGGGGAAAACTGCCGAAAATTGGGACTGGCGCGATCGCGGTGTGGTGGTATTCTTAGGCGGCGATCAGTTTTTTCCTGTCGTTATTGGTTCTCGCTTAAAATATCGTACTGTTGTTTATGCCGAATGGGATGCCCGTTGGCATCGCTGGATTGATCGGTTCGGGGTGATGAAACCCGATATTATCGCCAAAGCCCCGAAAAAATATCGCCACAAGTTAACCGTAGTTGGAGATTTAATGGCAGATGTGGCGAGAGGGGAAGATGGGGAGACGGGAAGACGGGAAGACAAAGGAGATGAGGGCGGGTTTAGCCACATCAGGATGACAAAAAACGATAATAGTGAAACCCGCCCCTACCTTCCTCAAACTCAACACTCAAAACTTCCCCAATCCCCAATTGAATGGATTGGTCTACTTCCAGGCTCAAAACCCGCTAAACTGATTCAGGGAGTACCATTAGGGTTAGCCATTGCAGAACAAATTAACAAAGTTAGACCCCAAACCCGTTTTGTGATTCCTGTTGCACCAACCTTAGATTTACCCACCCTAGCCCGTTTTGCTGATCCCCAAGAAAATCCTCTGATTCAGAAATTAGGATGGGGGGCGGCGAGATTGGTGATCCTAGATGGGGGAGATGAGGGAGATAGAGAAGATGATGGAGATAGGGGGAATGAGGGCGGGTTTAGCAATATCCGGGTGACAAAAAACGATAGTAGTGAAACCCGCCCCTACATTCAAAACCAGGTTTCCTTGAGCGAAGTCTCTACATTATTCAGGGCGGGTTTTGAACCCAAGTTATCATCATCAATCGCGAAACAAAATTCCCTAAACCCGCCCCTACAGTCAATACTCAAAATGGCGAGTGGTGTAACGGTAGAACTTATAACCGAATTTCCCGCCCATGAGATATTATCCCAATGCTGTCTGTGCTTAACCACAGTGGGAGCGAATACGGCGGAATTAGGTTCCCTCGGTGTACCAATGATCGTCTTATTACCCACTCAGCAACTGGATGCGATGCGGGCTTGGGATGGATTACCCGGATTGTTAGCCCGGTTACCCGGAGTAGGAACAAGCTTTGCCAAACTGATTAATTGGCTGATTCTGCAACAAGGACGCCTATTTGCCTGGCCCAATATTTGGGCAAAAGCGGAAATTGTCCCAGAAGTCGTGGGTCAACTGAAACCCCAGGATGTGGCACAATTGGTACTTGAGTATTTAGAGCATCCCCAAAAACTAGAAGACATGCGATCGCGCCTGCGGGCAGTCCGAGGTGAATCCGGTGCCGCCCAAAAGTTAGCACAATTAGTGCAAGGGGAACTCACTAATCAGCATTCAACAACCCCACGCTACTAACGTAGAGCGTGGGGATTGCAAGACAAATT
>NZ_JBKHHI010000308.1:0-8164 GCF_046539235.1 Coleofasciculus sp. | reverse complement strand
TTCCCCATCTTCCCCATCTTCCCCTACATCAGAAATGGGGTTTGGAGACCAAACCCCTACAACTCCCATCTTCCCCGCCTTTTTGTCCGGCAGGTGTGCGGTTACACTGAAAATGACCCTGATATTTTAAGATGCCCCAAGGATGCTACCAGCATTTGGGTTAATCTGACTACTATTCATAAAATTGGTCACATAGGAGCAAAAGGATTGACTACTCGCGTCATTATTGTACGGCACGGTCAGAGCAGCTATAATGCCCAGCAACTAATTCAAGGACGCTGTGATGAGTCCGTGTTAACGGAAAAAGGGGCTGATGATGCCCGTAAGGTGGGGGCTGCCCTCAGTCGCTTGAGCCTTGATGCTGTCTATTGTTCTCCTCTCCAGCGAGCGAAGCAGACCGCAGAGGTCATTCTACCCTATTTATCTGGCTCACCCCCTCTCCAACCATCAGAGAATCTGATGGAAGTCGATTTACCCTTGTGGGAAAAAGTGGCGAAATCCGACGCCCAGGCAAAATTCCCGGCGGACTATCGTTGCTGGAAAGAACGCCCGGAGGACTTCTACATGGAACTCTCTACACCGGAGGGAACCCGGAAGCATTTTCCTGTCTTGGCACTTTATCAACAAGCGCAGCAATTCTGGCAAGAGATTCTACCCCACCACCAAGGTGGCACGATTTTAATCGTGGCACACAATGGTATTAACCGCTGTTTGCTGAGTAGCGCTTTGGGTATTTCTCCCGCCCGTTACCAGTCCGTCTTACAATCCAACTGTTGCATTAATGTTCTGAATTTTACGGGGGGTTGGGGTGAACCCGTGCAATTAGAGTCCCTCAATCAAACCTCTCATGTTGGTACGCCGTTACCGACACCTCGCCCCAGTAATCGGGGGTTGCGTCTGCTGCTGGTACGTCACGGGGAAACTGAGTGGAATCGTGTCTCCCGCTTCCAAGGCGGGATTGATGTCCCATTAAATGAAAATGGGCGCCAACAGGGACAGCAGGTGGCTGAGTTTCTTAAGGATATCCCGATTGATTTTGCGGTGACCAGTCCGATGTTACGTCCCAAGGAAACGGCTGAATTAATTCTTCAGTATCACAGTGGTATTACGCTAGAACTTGAGGAAAAGTTTCGCGAAATTAATCATGGACTTTGGGAGGGTAAATTAGAGTCAGAAATTAACCAAGATTACGCCGATTTATTGCATCAATGGAAAGTGGCTCCAGCGACGGTACAAATGCCCAATGGTGAAAATTTAAATCAAGTATGGGAGAGGGCTACAGCCGCTTGGGATAGGATGATTCAGGTCAAAGCTGGAATGGCTGATTCAGAACTCAAGACGGGTTTAGTTGTTGCTCATGATGCGATTAATAAAGTCATTCTTTGCCATGTTTTGGGATTGAGTTCAGAATCATTCTGGAGTATTAAACAAGGGAATGGTGGTGTGAGTGTGATTGAATATGGTCAAGGGTTAGAGAAATTACCCGTTGTGCAGGCGATGAATATTACAACTCACCTTTCTGGAGATATTTTCGACCGAACGGCAGCAGGGGCGTTGTAACTCCGCAGAAACACTCTTTGACACCAGAAATTGAGGAGAGGGCGACCCAACCTAGTTGAGTGGAATCGAGTTTTTCATTAAATCAAGCGGGTCGCCCCTACATCAGGTAGGATATCAAGCGTGATCGCACCTGGTTGCGTTGGTATGATGCACAAAGCAACTGGATTTTGACTCCCTCAGAGCGAGAAAGACAAGAAGTTGAACGAGAAAGACGACGGGTAGAGAGATTGGTAGAACAATTGCGATTGCTTGGTGTTGAACCAGATTTTGATGGGGAGGTTTAGTTGTCTTCTGTCATCTGCCTTGTTTCTACCAAAGTGTCAGTATTCAACCGGACATGATATGACGAATGAACAAAGTTAAGAAAAAATAAGTTCTCACCTCTGGAGAAGAGGCTGCGGATTTTTTCAAAGTTTGGCAGTATAAAGAATAGGTATGTGCTGCTAGTGCAGTGTGACGGAAATAGTCCTACAGTTAATCAAGAGGAGAGAGAAAAAGTATATAACATCAACTTTACAGCCTTGGAGTTTGTTTGTTCCAGCTACAGCCTGCGCCCTACCCAATTATTATGCAGCCTGACATCACCGCCATTACTTTACCTGCTTTAGAGCATTTTATTGACTACCATCCCCTCACGATTGAGGCTGAAGCAACTCTAGTTGAAGCGATCGCGTTATTAAATCAAGGACAATCCTTGTCTGCGTACCAGTCGCGGCAATTTGCTACAGAACCGGAACGTTCACATCGCATCGTCTTGGTGACCAAAAACTCGGCGTTGATCGGGATCGTGACAACGCGAAAACTGATTGAACTAATGCTGGCTGGGATGAATTTTCAGGACACCCAGGTGGCTGATGTGATGATGCGATCGCCGATTACTTTAACCCTCTCTGAGTCTTGTCATCTGTTTACTGCATTATCCCTTTTCGAGAGCTATTCGATTGATTATCTCCCAGTTTTGGATCAGACAGGTAAATTTATTGGTTTAATCACAGAAAGTAGCATTTGTCAAGGGCTACCTGAGCTAAATTTGCTTAAGTCGCAATCGGTGGCGGCGACAATGACGACTCCTGGGCTAAAAGTTTCGTTGACTACTTCTATTCTGGACGTGGCACAACAGCTAATTAAGACTCAGGAAACTTGTGCTGTATTGATTCAGGAAAAGGTAATCGGGGATAAAACCAATGGGAGACCATTTCAAAAGAGTGCGATCGCGCAGATCCCATCCTCAGTTTCTGCCCATTCCTTACCGCTAGGACTAATTACAGAACAGGATTTAATCCACTGTTTACAGCTATCTGTATTTGGACTTGACTTGTCAAAAACACCAGTTTCTATGGTGATAAAAAAACCGCTATTGAGTCTCCATCCTGATGATTCCATAAAGCAGGGACTTGAACAAATGCGGCAAGTCGGACAAACCCCTCAATTAGTCTACCAATCTCCGGAAAATATTCTTGGCATTTTCACCGCAACGGACATCATTAAAGCGCTGAATCCTCTGGCGCTGCTGAATCAAGTTGAACAATTACAGCAAACAATTAATCAACAAGCCAACCAACTGCAGCAAACCCTTAATGACTTAAGCCAAGCGGAAACGACTGTGGAAACAAGCCATCAGCGTTTGCAGTTGATTCAGACAATAGCCAGCAATCCCACATTGAACGGAAAAGACTGGCAAACGGAATTCACTGAGTTGACAGAAGTCCCTTCAGCATCCCGTTGTCTTCCCTCCTCTTCATTAGTGGAAACTCCCGGCGATCATGCAATTGAGCCGCCTCAGGTTGCCCATATCGTCAAAACAGCGACAGAACGGCTGGAATTAATTCTCCGCGCCTCCCAGGATGGATTTTGGGACTGGAATATGATTACTGGGGACATTTATTTCTCGCCCCGATGGAAAGAAATGCTGGGTTACGTCGATTGGGAATTGCCGAATGAATTGGCGTCTTGGGAGAAGGTGATTTTTGAGGAAGATCGGATCGCCACGTTAAAACTGATTGAAGACTATAACAGTGGTAAAGTCTCTCGCTTCCAAACCGTCCAACGCTTCCATCATAAAAACGGCTCAACTGTTTATATTTTGTCCCGGGCGATTCATCAAAAAGATGCCGCAGGTCGAGTGATCCGCATGGTAGGGACTCATACCGATATTACCGATCGCAAACAAGCTGAGGCAACCCTGAAAGCTGAATATTCCTTTAAAACCCAACTGATCGAACGGATGGGAGAAGGTGTCTGTGTCTGCCATAGTATTGAGACGTATCCCTATATCCGCTTCACGGTTTGGAATCAGCAGATGGTTGAGATTACCGGTTATACCGTTGAGGAAATTAACCGTCGAGGCTGGTATCAAACATTCTATCCCGATCCGAAACAACGTAGCCAAGCCGTTAAGCGAATTGCTCAGATGCAACGTGGGGAGGATTTAATCGCGGAGGAATGGGAAATCGTTCGGGCGGATGGTAGCCACCGTACTCTATCGATTTCCACATCCAGAATTGAAACCTCAGAGAATCAGACTCATATCTTAGCCTTAATTCAAGATGTGACTGAACGCTTGCACTCGGAAACCCTGTCGCAGCAACAAGCCGAACGAGAACGGTTAATTCGAGCGATCGCACTGCGGATTCACCAGTCGTTGGAGTTGGAGGATATTCTCAATACCACGGTGACTGAAGTGCGACAGTTCCTGCAAACGGATCGGGTGTTAATTTATCGCTTCAATCCCGATTGGAGTGGCGTCGTCGCCGTGGAGTCAGTGGAATCAGAGACGTTATCTGTTTTGGGACAAACCATTTATGACCCCTGCTTTGGCGAAAAGTCGGTGGTGCGTTACCAACAGGGTTATATTCATACCTTGGAAGATACTCACACAGCAGATATTGCAACCTGTTATCGAGACTTTTTAGCCGATCTTCACGTCAGATCTAACCTAGTCGTCCCGATTCTCCAGGGACAAAAATTGTGGGGACTACTGATTGCCCACCATTGTCATCATCCTCGACATTGGCAAACCGTTGATATTGATCTGCTTCAGCAACTAGCCACCCAAGTCGCGATCGCGATTCAACAGTCTGAATTGTATCAGCAGTTATCCACTGAACTGGTGGAACGCAAACAGGTGGAAACCGCCCTCCGACAGCAAGCTGAACGAGAACGATTAATTAGTGCGATCGCCCGCCGCATTCGCCAATCGTTACACTTAACCGAGATTCTGAACACAACGGTAACGGAGGTGCGGCACTTCCTGCAAACGGATCGGGTGTTAATTTACCGCTTCAATCCCGACTGGAGTGGCGTAGTCGAAGTCGAGTCTGTCGCCGTGAAAGAGTTATCAGTATTGGGGCGCACGATTTTTGATCCCTGCTTTGGTGAAAAGTCAGCGGTACGTTACCAACAAGGTGATATTCACACCCTGGAGGACATCCACACGGCTAATCTGGAGTCTTGTTATCGCAACTTTCTTGCCGATTTACAGGTGAGAGCAAATTTAGTTGTGCCGATTATACAGGGAACCCAATTGTGGGGACTACTGATTGCCCACCATTGTAATCTTCCTCGACATTGGCAGCCCCAAGAGACAGAGTTACTGGTACAACTTGCCACGCAAGTCGCCATTGCGGTACAGCAATCGGAACTCTATCAACAAGCCCAAGCCGATTTAACCGAACGCAGACAAGCAGAAGCCGCCTTACAACAGCAACTCCAGCGCTCATTACTGCTCAAACAAATCACCCAAGACATTCGCCAAAGTTTAGACGCCCAACAAATTTTTCAAACTACCGCCACTCAAATTGGTCAAGCCTTTCGCGTCAACCGTTGTGTAATTCACACCTACGTCGCTTCCCCTGCACCCCAAATCCCCTTTGTCGCCGAATATTTAGAACCGGGTTACTCATCCATCCTCGCAGTCAAGATTCCGGTGGCTGACAATCCGCACATTCAACAGGTATTATCCGCCGATCGCGCGATCGCCTCTGACAATGTTTACGACGATCCCTTGTTACAAAATACCACAAGAATGTGTGACCAGGTAAACCTGAAATCCATGTTAGTCGTTCGCACCTCGTATAAGGAAAAACCCAATGGGGTGATTTGTCTGCATCAGTGTGATCAGTTTCGTCAATGGAGTAATGATGAAATTGAATTACTTGAAGCCGTTGCCGATCAAGTAGGAATTGCCCTTGCCCAAGCCCAACTCCTGGAACAAGAAAAGCACCAACGACAACAGTTAGCCGAACAAAACGTGGCGATGGAAAAAGCCAAACAAATCGCCGAAGCCGCCAACCGCGCCAAAAGTGACTTTCTGGCAACCATGAGTCATGAAATTCGCACGCCGATGAATGCGGTAATTGGCATGACGGGACTGCTGTTGGATACCCAACTGAGTTATGAACAAGCCGAATTTGCCGAAACAATCCGCAACAGTGGCGAAGCCCTGCTGACGATTATTAATGATATCCTCGACTTCTCTAAAATTGAGTCCGGCAAATTGGAGTTGGAGGAACAACCGTTTAATCTGCGAACCTGTATCGAAGAATCTCTGGATCTGCTAACGCCAAAAGCCGCAGAAAAGGGCATAGAACTGGCGTATCTGTTTGATCCTCACACCCCCAACACGATTCGCGGCGATATTACCCGACTGCGGCAAATTCTGGTTAATTTGCTCAGTAATGCCCTCAAGTTTACCCATCAGGGAGAAGTGACGGTTTCGGTGTCCTCTAAGCGGGTAAGTCCCCAGTCATTAGAGTACCTTTCTCACACAAATTATAAGGAACAACAGTATGAAATTTTGTTCGCCGTTAAAGATACAGGGATTGGCATTCCCCCAGATCGGTTAGATCGTTTATTTAAAGCCTTTAGCCAAGTCGATTCCTCCACCAGTCGCCACTATGGGGGTACAGGATTAGGGTTGGTGATATCCAAGCGGTTGAGTGAAATGATGGGGGGTAGAATTTGGGTAGAAAGTGAAGTGGGCAAGGGTTCTATCTTTTACTTCACGATTGTTGCCCCAGTCTGTCACATTGATAATCTCAGTAATTTGGATCTCCGGCAACCTCAGCTTGAAGGTAAGCGGATGTTAATTGTGGATGATAATGCCACAAATCGCCGCATTTTAACTCTACAAGGTCAATCCTGGGGGGTGCTGACCCGTGCGGCTGAGTCGGGTGATCAGGCATTAGACTGGCTACACCAAGGTGAGACATTTGACTTAGCAATTCTGGATATGCACATGCCCGGAATGGATGGGGTAAATCTCGCCTCACAGATACGCCAACAGCCAAATGGTCAAGAGATTCCCTTGGTTATGTTAACCTCAATCGGCAAGCCAGAAAACAGTGGTCAACTGGATGAAGCCAAGTTTGCGGCGTTTCTGACTAAGCCGATTAAGCAGTCTCAACTCTACAATGTGCTGATGGATGTATTAGTCGGTCAACCGGTGAAAGTGCGGTCAAGCTGTGAGATTTCACCGACGATTGATCCGTATATGGGTTCAACTTTACCGTTGCGGATTCTGTTGGCGGAGGATAATGTGGTTAACCAGCAAGTGGGGTTGCATATTCTGGGGCGCATGGGGTATCGGGCGGATGTAGCCGCCAATGGCTTAGAAGTCCTCGAAGCATTGCACCGCCAGTCTTATGATGTGGTATTAATGGATGTGCAAATGCCGGAAATGGATGGTTTGAAAGCGACTCAGCGCATCTGCCAGGAGTGGTCACCTGAAAAACGTCCTTATATTATAGCGATGACGGCTAATGCCATGCGAGGCGATCGCGAAACCTGTTTGCAGGCAGGTATGGATGATTATATCAGTAAGCCGATTCGGGTTGAGGAACTGGTGCGATCGTTGCAGGGAGTGCCAAAAAAGGTACAAGAGACTCGGAGTTTCCAGAAGGCAGAGGGCAGAGGGGAGAGGCTCCAAGCAAACAAGCAAGTGAGCAAGAAGGTACAAGGAAATAATAACGGTTTAGACGGACATGATGTGATTGATGACCACGCTTTTCAACAACTGTGCGATATGGTCAAAGATGATCAAGTCTTAATCCAAGTGATTGATAGCTTTTTGGACGAAGGCGCTCAGTTGTTGGGAGTGATGAACCAAGCACTGGATTCACAGAAAACGAATACATTGTCATCTGAGACGCTAACCACTTGTCAACAAGCCGCTCACAGTCTCAAATCTACCAGTGGTACGGTTGGTGCGATTCACCTTTCTGAACTTTGTAAGCAGTTAGAAAAGATAGACATTGAAAATGAAACCGATAATCCACTGACGTTAACAAGTCATCTATTGACACAAATCGATCAGGAATATGAACAGGTAAAGGTGGCGTTACAAAGCAAACGTCAGCAATTGAAGGAAAAGTGTTGATTGTGTAGGGGCGGGTTTAGGGACTTTAGTGTAGCTATTGATGATAACGTTTATCCAAAACCCACCCAAGTGTAGGGGCGGGTTTAGGGACTTTAGTGTAGCTATTGATGATAACATTTATCCAAAACCCACCCTGGTGTAGGGGCGGATTTAGGGACTTTAGTGTAACTAGAGATGATAACGTTTATCCAAAACCCACCCAAGTGTAGGGGCGGGTTTAGGGACTTT
>NZ_JBKHHI010000307.1:0-8218 GCF_046539235.1 Coleofasciculus sp. | reverse complement strand
GCGAAGCAACATCTGGCTTCCCCCTTTTTAAGGGGGACGGGAGGGGGATCAAAAAATTAGGTGTACTACGCCACTACATAAAATTGGCTCCCCCTAAAGGAATGCCAGATTTGAGTTCAACGCCAAAAACTGGGGATTTTGGAAAACACCCATGTCAGATGGGATACCTGAGGTGTTGAGGCTTGTTCTGAATGACCTCCTTGTAGCTGTAGCTCTTTCTCCTTTGTCTCTTCTAGATAAGCTAAATCAGTAATTTGAGTTACTTGTTTCTTAGACTTGGTGCTACTGGATTCAGTTCTAGCGCTTTTATCTATAGTATGGGTTTTATCTTGACGCCCTTTACTACCTCGGCAGTTTTTCTTGATCAAGCGGTTGTAAGTGCGGTAAGGCAGATATTGTACGGGGTTATGACCTGCACTTCGCAGGAGTAAAAAACAAGCCCACGAATATTTTCCGTCGATAATGGCGTCGATAATTTGAGTAAATTGTTCCGAGTTGATTGTTGGGCTGAGTTGGGTGTTTGCAGAAGATAAGGGCTGAGTCATTTTTCTCTCTCGTGATTTTACAGTAACAGCAGTGAGTCGGGTATGAGTATTTGCACAATGTTTCGGATCAACGTTAAGTTAAGTTGATACCAATAGGGGACAAAGCGCTACTCATTAAAAACTGAGACCAAGGGATTGGAGAACTGACAATGCTAACAGTCTTCTGGATAATCTTGAGTAGAACCACAAGCTCAGCAGTTAATCTGCACCAAAGGGCTTGTGAGAGTGTCAGGTTGGGAAAAATGACTTGATTATTTCCCTAGATTCAGATTAGAAGATTATTCAACCGTTAACTAGCTACGTCTTAAAAAAAGTTAAAATAATCGCATACAAACCCCCATGTTGCGTGGACAAATCTACCTAAAGGAAGAGTTGTTATAAGCTGATACCTCCTTCTTGTAACTGGCGGATCGGTTCAAACAAGATATCAGCAATGCGGCGGCGGCGAATGATAATCTCAGCCGTGCCAGTTTGACCTGCCTTTAACGGGATGGTTTTACCGTTAGCGGTGACATGATTCCGATCAAGCGTCACTTCAACTTGATAAACTTCGCCCAGCCGCTCATCCAACTTCGTATCGGGAGAAATAGAGGTAACTTTGCCATTCACGACGCCATAATCTTGAAAGGGATAGGCATCAAATTTGATTTTCACGGGCATTCCTGTTTCGACTAAGCCAGCTTCTCGATTGAGTAAGCTCGCCGACAGCACCAGGGGCGCACCTTGGGGAGCGATTTCGGCAATGGTTTGTCCCGCTCGAACCACTTCGCCAGCATGGGAGACATTTAGCGATGAAACCACGCCTTGAACCGGAGCCATGAGGGAGAGCTGTTTTAACTGAGTTTCCGCCTGATTTAACAATTCTTGGGTCTGATCAATCTCGGCTTGCAGTTGAGTTTTTTGAACTTCTAGTTCCTGGAGCTTCTGCTTTGCTCTAAGTTGTGCCATTTTCCCCTCGGCTCGTTTTTGGTTTAATTCGGCTTGGAGTTGTTTGGCTTGGGCGATCGCTTGTTGTCGTTGAGCTTGCAGTCGCTGAGATTCGCCTAAGATTTGTTGCAGTTCCCCTTGAGTTTGGGTAATCGTGCGCTGGCGATCGCGTAAAGCCTGCTCCCGTCGAAATACTACCTCAGCCGCGATCGCACCATCCTCTACCAACGGTTGTAATTCTTGCAGTCGTTTCTGTTGCGCGGCTGCATCATTCTTAAGTTCCTGAAGCAATTCTTCTTGGTTCCTGGCTCTCATCTTATTCTTAGAGAGCGTCTCCTGCTGCGCCTGGGCTTGAGCGTTAGCTTGAGCGATCGCGGCTTGCTGAGCTTGGATTTGGGCTTGGGTGATCGCCCCACGGCTATCCGCCTCCAGCCGGGTTTCATTAATTAAAGCTTCAGTTTGGCGCAATTGGCTCTCTTGGGCGGCTTTCTGTTTCTGGAGTCGCTCCACTTCATTGGCAGAAATTTCTCGTTCTAGTTCCACCAAAACCTGATTGGATTGCACTGACTCCCCTTCTTCGATGTGAATCTCCTCAATTTTTCCCCCGGCTATGGGATGGATGCGATATACATCACCTTGAGGAACTAACTTTCCTCTAGCATTTCCCACTTGATCAATTTGACCAAACGTCGCCCATGCGCAAAAGGCTAAGGAAAACACAATTCCACCTAATAATAAATGACGGGGAAGGGCTGACGGGGGTTGATCTAATAGGCTTTGCAGCGAGCCAGACCAATTTTCTGAATCGGTAGACTCCTGCGAATCAGTAGAACTCTGAGAGTCGTTCTGGGGTTCCTCCGCCGCGACACCGCCATAGATTGAGGCGGATTCGGTTCGAGATAGAGTCTGAATTTCGTGACTATTTTTATGAGTTAAGCTAAACCGAATTGGTGCAATAATATTCTCCATTCTCTACCTGTTTGAGAAATCTAACAACAAAACCCTGATATTGAGTTCAATGAACTCGATCTAAAAACTAAGACGTGATGCTTATTAGGCAAAAAAATTTTAATTTAACTGCCCGATCCAGCCTGATGCTCTAGAAGAGAGCTTGCTTTACTCAAGCCACCAAATCCAAACTGGAAAACGCTGGCGTTCTTTCACTGTTTATACTATGGGAATATGAAGTCGAAATGAATTCACCTTTAGGGGGAGATTCTTTTTGGTCATTTGTCATTTGTCATTTGTCATTTGTCATTTGTCATTCGTCATTTATCATTTGTTTGCTCCCCCTGCTCCCAGACGTGCCATGGCACGTCTCTACATTGCTTTCCCCATCTTCCTCAGCCTTCTACAAATCAAGCTGCTGCTGCGCTAGGTGATAATAAAGACCTCCTTGGTCAATCAGTTGCTCATGATTACCCTGCTCAACCAAAATGCCTTTATCTAAGACCACGATGCAGTCAGCATGGCGTACTGTGGATAGGCGGTGAGCAATAATTAACGTGGTGCGATCGCGACTAATCCGAGTCAGATTTTGCTGGAAACGCCGTTCCGAATCCGTATCCAGAGAACTGGTGGCTTCATCTAGCACCAGAATCCTCGGATCACCCAACAGCGCCCGCGCGATCGCAATCCGTTGGCGTTGTCCTCCAGACAGACTCGCCCCCCGTTCTCCCACTTGGGTATGGTATCCCAAAGGCATATCCTCAATAAAGGCATGGGCTTCGGCGAGTTTAGCCACTTCTACCACTTGATCTAACGTCACATCTTCTGCATAAAGGGTGATGTTTTCCATAATCGTTCCCGAAAACAAGAAACACTCTTGGGGAACCACCCCTAACTGCGCCCGTAACGACTGAGGCGAAGCATGGCGTAAATCATGTCCATCCACCCAAATCCGCCCACTGGTGGGATGATAGAGACCTTGCAGGAGATTAACTAGCGTAGTCTTTCCCGAACCACTGCGACCCACAAGCGCCACCGTTTGCCCCGATTCCACCTCCAAGGAAATATTCTGTAAGGTATTACGTTCTTGCTGGTCGGAATAACGAAACGTAACATTATCAAACTTAATATCTCCCTGTAGTCGGGGAAGCACTAATAAGGGATGTTGGGGACTTTCTTCCGGTTCAGCCTCAAAGACATCATTCAGGCGTTCCACGGATACGGTGACTTCTTGCAATTCATCCCAAAGTCCGACTAATGCCAAAACCGGACTAATCACATTGCCAATTAGCATATTAAATGCCACAAACTGACCAATCGTGAGTTGGTCTTGGATCACTAAGGTTGCACCATACCAGAGTAATGCCGTATTCCCTAAGGTTTGAAATAAACCCCCGGTGGATTGCAACCCATTCGCCAGTTTCTGACCGCGAAATCGAGCATTCAGCATCCTAGTCAGGCGATCTTCCCAACGCCAGCGTAGTTCCCGTTCAGCGGCGTTGGCTTTCACTGTTGCTACGCCGTTCATCATTTCCACCAGTGACGAGTTTTGTCCGGCGTCTTCCTTAAAGATTTCGCGCGATACTCGACGCAGGAAGGGACTGGCAAATAGAGTTAATATAGCAATTGGCGGAATAATTGCCAGGACGACTAAGGTTAACTTCCAGTTGTAATATGCCATTAACCCGATATACACCACCGCCATCAGCGCATCTAACCAAGCGGTAATCGCTTTGCGGGTGAGGAAACGCTGTAACTTGCGATTTTTCCTGCACACGGGTAATAATATCCCCGACATGGCGGGATTCAAAGAAGGAGAGAGGTAAGGTTAGGGTATGGCTAATAAAGCCACCGATCAAGGTGAGATCAATGCGATTGCCAAAATAATCTAAGAGATACTGTCGGGTAGCCCTGATACCGATACGCCAAATGCCAAATAAGAGTAAACCAATGGCGAAGACATGGAGGGTGATAAAACTTTTGTGAATTACCACTCGGTCAAGAATTATTTGGGTAAATAGGGGTGTAATTAGCCCAAAAAGCTGGATCAGCAACGAGGCTAAGATAATTTGCCCAATCAGCATCCGGTAAGGGGACAGGGCGCTGATAAATTTACCAAAGGAGATTTTTTGACTTTCTACCTCTTTGAGGCGTTCAGTTGGTTCGATGAGTAACGCATAACCAGTCCAGCCTTCTAGAAACGCTTGGCGAGAGATTTTGCGCCTACCCACCGCCGGATCAGCCACCAACATGCGATCGCCTTTACACCAATAAACGAGAACATAGTGATTCCCGCCCCAGTGGGCAATCCACGGCTGTTTAATTTCCACCAAACTACTTAAAGACGCCCGTACCGGTCGGGCTTGAAAGCCCAGATTATCAGCGGCTTTGGCTAAAGCGGATAGGGATGCACCCGTTCGCCCGACGCCCGCCAGATTCCGCAGGAAGGGGAGGCTAAATCGCTTTCCCCAATAGCGTCCCACCATCGCCAGACAAGCCGCCCCGCAATCGGAACTACTCTGCTGTTGGATAAAGGGATACCCGCGCCAAAATGCCCGCCGTATCCGACGTTTGGGTTTGGGGAAGGAAATGGATTCGGATTCGGATTGGTCTTGGGGTTCAGATTTAGGGGATTTAGTCGGCGTAACCTTGCGGGTTTTCTGGACAGGTAACACCGCCTTTTTCTTAGCGGCGGATGGGATATGTCCGTTCCCCGAATGGTTTGCATCCTCTGCTTCTGGAGAGAGGATGGGAGCGATAGATTCAGCGGTTTGCCAATGATCTGTACTGAGTCGATATACCGATAAATCCGTCTGGGCGACCCAATCTTCTGGGATAGTCTGAGGATATCCCCAACTGTCGCCAATGTCCGGGGGGGGAGTGTCATTTCCTGGGCTTTCAATTTCACCGCTACGCAACCAGAAGCGACCGGAGTTGGGCGGGGTGGATTGGATTAAGGGTTCTCCGGCGGGAATGTGTTCGGCGTCTAAATAGGGGAGGAGTTGTTGGAGATCCTGGCTGGGAGTTTCTGCTAACTCGGTATTGGTTTTGAGAAACAGGAGGCGTTGTCGTTGGCTAATGATTGAGACGAGGTAGTCTTGAAGCTGCGGAAGACGCTCAACCCATTGCATCAGTTGTGTTTCAGCCATCCGCGCCACGAGACCGGAACTGACCGCCCGGACTTGGTAGGGTAAAGTGCGATCGCGAACTAGAGTATCTGCGCCAAAACTATCACCCGATTCTAGCACCCCAGCCGATACATGCCGTTTTTGGCTGGGATTGTAACCCAGTAGCCGCACCCGACCTTGACAAACTAAATAAAGGTCACTAGGGTTCAGTTCAGATTGAGCCGAATTCTGGGATTGGCTGGAGGCGCGATCGCTCAATAAGTCATCACCGAGTTCAAATTTATACCATTCTAAACCTTGACAAAACTCCGATACCAAGTCGGCATCAACGTCCCATTGGTTCAGGAACGAGTGGATCACAGCCAAGTTCTGAGTCTCAGTTGGTGATGCCTGATCGTGCAATTGCCCCCGATTTTTGAGTTTCTGATTCATTCCTCACTCCTCAGCCTGGGCATGTTCAACAGCATCAGCCGCTACACTATCAAGTTAGGTAATACTTTTCGAGTACCTTTAGGTCGTTGACAAAAATGAGGTTATATTTTATACAGATACATTATCCCTTCGGATGTGGGGTGTGGGGTGTCGGGTGTGGGTGGTATAGATGAAGACTTACCTATAATCTACAATTCCTGATTTTGAGTTCATGCGCCGTGATATTCTAAGACTTTGCCACTTGATCCCTAGGATCGGGTCTGGCAAGTTTTTGATATTCCATGAGCCTTGACAAAAACGGCATGTTTTCATCTGACTTTCCCCAAGAAAATGGACAATCTGGTCACAGTAGTAGTAATGTAACGCTCACCGATGAAGCGGGGCGATCGCTAAATTGTTCAATCGAGCATTCTCTGAATGTGGAAGGTATTGACTATTTACTCCTCCTCCCTATCGATTCACCCGTCGAAATTGTCGCCTGGGATGAGGATGATCAAGCCGACGATCTCGCGGATGCTACCCTCGTAGAAGACGAGACAGAAATCGATGAAATCTTCTCCGATGCCCAAGCGGTTCTTGCTGAACAAAATCTCATCCTGAAACGCACCGCATTTACCCTAACCGTCGCCGGTGAACTTCCGCCCGTGGATGAGGAGGAGATTCTCAGCATTGAACTCGCCGAAGAAGATGTGGAACTTGAACCCGAACAATTGCAATTGTTGGCGAATTTCTACCATGAAGAACAAGAGTACGGAATTTACACGCCCATTGATCCGCTGCTATTTTTCGCCAAACGCAACCCCAATGGTCAATTAGAATTATTATCTCCCGAAGAATTTCAAAAAGTCCAACCGCTGCTAGAAGAGTTATTATTTGAAGACTTAGATTAAAAATGACGAATGACGTAGCTTGCTTCTCGCGCAAGCGAGTATGACAAATGACGTAGCTTGCTTCTCGCGCAAGCGAGTATGACAAATGACGTAGCTTGCTTCTCGCGCAAGCGAGTATGACAAATGACAAATGACAAATGACGAATGACAAATGACAAATGACAAATAAAACGATTCAACAATTCTCTAAATGGTCTTATTATCTTGCCTTACTCCCGGTAACCATGGTAATCGGTTTATGGCAGGGGTGGGCATGGTGGAGTTGGGTACAGTCTCCCCCTGTCGATCAATCCTTAGACCCATCAACCAATACCTTACAAATCCAGATCCCCACCGGAACAGCCGCCCAGCAAATCGGTTTTGATTTAGAAGAAGCGGGTTTAATTCGTTCAGCCAATGCGTGGAGACTCTGGGGTTATTGGTTAAAATTGCAAGATCCAGAGGGTGGATTTAAAGCTGGAACCTATAAACTATCGCCCAGTCAACCCTTACCCGAAGTTGCCCAAAAAATTTGGACGGGTGAAGTGATGCAACTCTCGTTCACGATTCCCGAAGGGTGGTCCCTCCAGCAGATGGCAACCTATTTTGAATCCCTGGGATATTTTAAAGCGCAAGACTTTCTGGCGGCGGCGAGTCAGATTCCTGACGATCAGTTTCCCTGGTTACCCAGTAACTTACCACACCTAGAGGGCTACCTATATCCTGACACCTATCAACTACCGAGCGATCGCGTCACGCCCCAACAAATTATTAACCAAATGCTCAAACAATTTGAGCAGGTGGCTTTACCCGTATATCAACAAGGACAACAGCAAACCCAACTCAGTTTACATGAGTGGGTAACCTTAGCCAGTATCGTGGAAAAAGAGGCAGTGGTGGCAGAGGAACGCCCCCTGATTGCCGGGGTATTTACCGCCCGTCTCCGCCGAGGAATGAAACTGGAATCTGATCCTACGGTTGAATATGGATTAGGCTTTCGCCAAACGGCAGATCAGCCCCTAACTTACGCCCAAGTGGGAACACCTTCCCCTTACAATACCTATCTCAATCCCGGATTACCGCCTACCCCCATTGGTAGTCCCCGAGTAGACAGTTTAGAAGCCACACTTAATCCTGAACAGACGGACTATCTCTTTTTTGTTGCCCGCTATGATGGCACTCATTTATTTAGTAAAACATTAGAAGCCCATGAAGCAGCAAGAGACGCCATTCGCAACCAACGGGAAGCGCAGCAAATTCAACCTTAAGAATAGAGCTTACTGGGTAAATTTTTGAACCCGTTTTAACGGGTTTGAGCTTTAAGCCAGAACTTTAGTTCTAGGCTTAGAAGCCCATGAAGCGGCAAGAG
>NZ_JBKHHI010000306.1:0-8222 GCF_046539235.1 Coleofasciculus sp. | reverse complement strand
TATAGGTTTGTGATTCTAGGTAAGCATCAGAACCTGATATGATTTTATTCGTCATCAATGATTTGTCGGGGCGGGTTTGGGGACTAAATTGAATGCGTCATCAATGATTTGTCGGGGCGGGTTTAGGGATTAAATTGAATGTGTCACCAATCAATGAACAACTTGCGCCCGCCCTCCCCACCGATAAATGAACAATAAAACCTGTCCGGGTTCAAGATAAGACAAGCCACCCCAATTTGGTAAAGGGCGACCCGATAAAATTGAGAGGACGAGTGTTGTTGATTTATGCAGCGGGTCGCCCCTACAGATTTTGATATTATGTTCGGTAAAATTCGCCCCAATTTATCCATCAAGAAAGATAGGTAGAGGTGGCGAATAGTCCCATTTTTGCGATACTATAAATTTCGCTAGTCATTCTTTTTAATAGGTGTCTCCACCTGCATCGGCGGAATCTCATCGGCTGTTAAGGTGACGATTTTTCCATCCCGCCAAATGCTAATCGATTGACCGAGCCTGCGGTGTCTTTCAATGGCTTGGGCAACGGCGGCTTTGACTCCAGCGTCAATTTTTTCTGATAATGAACTGGGTTCGCTCATATTAACCTCCTAGAATTTGATTAACAATTTTATCCCCAATCCCCCAACCTCCTCTGCGTACCTCTGCGGGAACCTCTGCGTACTCTGCGTTAAAAAAACATAATTTCGCTGAGAACTTATCACCATCGTAGGGGCGCACCGACGTGCGCCCTTTGTTGACGTGCGCCCTTTGCTGACGACGGGAGGCTCTGCATAAGCTCTAGCCGCTCAGAGTTAGATCCGACTGAACAACCCTTAAACTATGGAGGTACAACCCTTGAGACGATACCCCCGCCCACGTAGCCCCTGATACACGAGTGATGAGCAACCATTTGAGCGCCGTAAAAATCCCTACTAACACAGCTTCCCGATATTGGAGTGCGATCGCGATTGATGCAGCCGGGAGACGCCAAGTCCGGGAAATTACTGAAGCTAAGGCATTTTTCCTGGAATCATTCCCTGATTTTACCCCAGAGACTCAGGTATCAGATACCCAGGTTCAGCGTCAACTCTGGTACTGGATGCAGGATGCAGGGGAAGCAGGGGAAGCTGGGGAAGCTGGGGAAGCTGGGGGAGCCGGGGGAGCTGGGGGAGCCGGGGGAGCTGGGGGAGCAGAGATTAATCAGAGTTATAAGGCTCAACTTTGTCTCAAATGCTTTATGTCGCAGCAAATTGACTACGTTTGTCGGGGTTTAGCCAGTCGGTTTGGTGCGGAACATGGCTTTACCAGTACCGATTTATTACCCTTTGTTTTAGACGAAGAAATCGGTAAACTTCGCCGCCATTCTCCCACTTACCAATCCTTCCTGGATGAAATTTTACACAGTTTTGACCCCGAACAAAGCAGCCTCGCCACTTGGACAACTCGTCTGGTGAAACACCATAAACCCCTAAATCAATTCTTACTTGAACATGGGATTTATTTAGTTAGTGATTGGGCAATCCTAAATGATACCAAACCCAAACAACTACATCGTATTTTCGCCGAGTTTCACAACTTAACCCCACCGGAAATCCAACACGCCCAACAGCTTCTGGAAGCTTATCACGCCATCTACCGCAGCCAACGCCTAAAACAACGTCTCGCCGGAGTTAAAGGAAAATGTCACCCCCCCACCCCCGAACAATTACAGCAAATGGCGCAATGTCTCTCCCTTCCCCTACGCCCCGAAACCCTCCTCAGCCAACTGCAACTCATCGCCTCTCGACTGCGTGAGTACCGAATTTATGTACGCGGTGGGAAGTTAAAAAGCCAATCCCTGGATGCAACGCCAAATGAACCTATAGATATTCCCTATTCTGAACCCACACCCGATCAACAAAGCGAATTTTTAACCGCCTATCGCCAACAGTTTCTTAAAGGTTTAGATACCGCCATCGCCCAAATTACAGGCGATCGCACTCGGAAGTTACAGCGCCGAGATTCCCAAAAAGCCCAACAGTTTCTCACTGCGTTGCATCTGTTTCACTGTCAAGGACAATCCATGTCCGATATTGCCCGAAACTTTAACTATAAAGGACAATTTCAAATTAGCCGTTTACTGAAACTGAAGGTCCTTCGCGCTGATATTCAACGGGAGTTACTGGTTTATTTAAGCGATCGCATTCTGGAGAAAGCCCAACGCTATACCAATCGCCAACGCCTGCAAACCGTTCATCAACAGATTCAAGACGCGATCGCAGAACAAGTAACCCAGGTGATCGAAGAGGCGGCGACAGAAGCCAGTACCGCCACCAATGAACGCCATCATAAGACCCGCAGTCTCTTTACCCAAAGACTCTGCCTTTATCTAGATAACAGGAGTAATATATCATGACTTTCTACTCAACCACTCAACCGGGGCTTGATGGTGACGCTTTCGCCATTGAAACTATCCAACTCTCTGACGATGCGATTGAACAAGCTATTCACCTCGCCCAACCCATTGCTAACGAACAACGTCAATGGCAAACTTATCTCAATGCTTTAGGTTTATTTGGGTTTGAGTCATGGTTAGCTGAACGTAGTTCTGATTTAACCGTAAATCGCGATCGCACGTCCCTGTTCGACTCTGCGACAGCGAATCTCATTGAAGCGGTTTGTCATCTGAATGTGAATGGGTTTAACCTCTGTCTAATTGCCCAAGGTAGCCTATCGGATGATCAAGTATCCTTACCCAGAACCGTCGTCGATATTCCCGAATTCATCCCCCATTTCTACGTCATAGTAGATGTACAAGAGGAAGAAGAAACCGCCGTGGTTAAAGGGTTTGTCTCCTATCCTCAGCTAATCGAACACCGGGATACTCTGGGATTAACACCTGAGGAAGACTGGAACTATTCATTCCCCCTCGATTGTTTTGACACAGAACCCAGTAACCTCCTCTTAGAATTACGCTGTTTAACCCCCAGCGCCATACCCCTCCCCCCTATTCCCAGTGATCGCCGCCTGCAACTTGCCCAGATGCGATCGCAACTGGAAACCAAACTCCCCCAAATCCAGTCTCCGGCGTCCCAACTCTGGCAACATTTAACCTGGGAACAAGCCACCTTCGTACTCACCCGTTCTGAGTTACGCACCTGGCTGTATCAACTGCAAACCGATCCCCAAAGTCAATCTACCCTGCAAAACTATCTATCTGATGTACTCAGCCGCATCACCCGAAACGTGATTAATGTGGGACGCTGGTTGCAGGATGAATTAGACGAACTCGCCCAAGAACTCTCCTGGCAACTTCTGCCTAGTTTAACCCCCGCTAACGCCATGCGATCGCCTACCGCCGAATTGGATGCGATCGTGCAACAACTGGAGTATAATAATGTCCAAATTCCGCCTCAAGCCAAGGGCGCGTATCGCAATCTCCAGGTGGCAGACATCCCCCTGCGCTTGTATGCCATAACTTGGCCCCTCTTATCTGCAACTGTCCCCGAATGGGCGTTACTGATAATTTTAGGCACAGATTCGCCAACGGGTTTCCCAGAGGGTCTAACATTACAGATTAGTGACCAAACAGAGATTTTAGTCGAACAAACATTAGATACGAATAGTTCCTATTTCTTCACCAGTGTAGTGGCAACATGGCAAGAGACGTTTGTGGTCACGATTCGTTTAGGATCGGATATTGAACACATCCTGCCTCCCTTTGGCTTCAATCTCTAGAATTAGCCCTGAACTAAAGCCCTGAATTAAAGCCCTGAACTAAAGTACTCAAAGAGAAGCCGCTCCGCGTCTACGGGCTAAAAGCTCGCGTCCCGTTAAAACGGGTTCAAACTGATACAGCAGTTTGCTCTGCTATGCGGTACATTGTCGATCCCCCTCGCATCCCATAAGCAAAAAAAGCTCCCGCATCCTCTGGCTTCCCCCGTGCAACAGAAGCTCCCGCATCCTCTGGTCTCCCCCATGGAACGCTTCGTGTTATACCAAATCCGGGTTAGCCACCCCTTGTATAAGCTAGTCCGCGCAGGCGGACTTTGTTTGTGTAGCTGCGACTTCTAGTCGCCAGGGCAAAAAAGGGTTTCTATTAAAATAGAATATAAAACTTTTGGTTCCTTTGATTTTAACCCAAGGCGGTTGGTGAGACTGTAGCTTGAAATTTTGCTTCTGCTTCTGCCTTCTGCTTTTTTGTGGTGTCATCTGCTCAATCCTGTAAACTATGATTTCAGCCTCATGACCTATTTATCCTTACCCCACCGACTTTACTCCCTCAGCTTGGCGACAGCGACACTGCTGTTAACATTCCTCTCGCCGATTTCCCTATCCCCTAATCTGTCCCTATCTCTATCAACCCAGGTACAAGCCCAAACCTCTGAAGATCAGCTTAGTGCAGCCCAACAGTTGCTAGAGGAAGGAATTGATCTGTATCAGCAAGGTCAAATGCAGGAGGCGTTAAATCGACTAGAGGAAGCATCCAACCTATTTCAGCAAGTCGAAGCCCCCGCAGAAGAAACCATAACTCTGACCCAAATCGGTCTAATTTATGAGCATCGTCAACAGCATGAAGATGCACTAAACGTTTACGAACAAGCCTTAAATCTAGCCAAAACCCTCAATGATCCTTACCAAGAAGCGATCATCCTCGATTACATGGGTTCAGTCTATTCAAATCTAGAACAATATTCTCAAGCACTGGATCTGCACCAAAAGTCACTGGCACTTTTCCGAGAAGTGGATAATCGCCGCAGTGAAGGTATTGTATTGGGCAATATCGGCAAAGTTTATTTCGCTCAAGATCAAAATGAGCAAGCGATTGATTCCCTTGAAGCAGCGTTAAGCATTTATCAGGACTTGGACGAAAACATCTTAGAAGGAGAGGTTCTTTATTACCTAGGATTATCCCATCAAAACTTAAAAGACTATACCCAAGCCTTAGACTTTCACGAGCAAGCTTTAGACATTTTCAACGATGAGAATATCCCTGAGTTGCAAGCTCTAGCTTTATACAATATGGGGACAATCTACAGTCAACAAGGGAAAGAGCAAATGGCGCAAGCGTCTTATCAAGATGCCTTAACGATTTTTGAAGAATTAGGAAATGAGCAAGGAATTGCAGCTATTCGTTATCAAATGGAAACCCTTGAACAATAATTTAAGGATGACGTGCCTTTCAGTTTGTGAGGAACTGTCCTAAACGAGAATTACTGAATGACTAATTACCCATGAGAAATGACAAAGAACCGATTTCAAAAACCGAAGCAAAGCAACTCCTAGAACGTTTAATTTTTGACGATGAACGTCCTCAAGACTGGGTACAGGATGTTTGGGGATTGAGTCCAACGTTAGGAGAAAGTGGTGCTAAATTGCTGGAGGTATTTGAAGCGTTGATTGAATGTTGTCCTGATCAGAAATTGGAAAATTTAATCCAAATTTATTATCAGGACAAGTTGTAAAGGGAATAGAGGGATTTAGCGACTAGGAGAAATACCCTCCCCTTGACAAGGGGAGGGTTAAGGAGGGGTCAAATGTTTCCCTGGGAAACACCCTATTTACTTAACGCTTACTCCTAGAAAGCAGTCTTGACACATCAGCATGCATCAGGGCAATATTGGGATCACGTTGAATTGCTTGATAATAACGTTGTTCTCGATTAGTTCCCGCTTCATCCGGAGAAACCAGAGAACGGGCTTCGTCTAAAAGTTCATTTGCCTGATGCAACGTTATCGGTTCTTTGGCACTCAACGCTTCATCAATCTGGACAATAAATTGAGAGAAAGGGCGTAGCCAACTAAACCATTCATCTTGGACAACTAATTGAAAAAACTCTCCTTTTGAACGAATACGCCCATGAAACCGTTCATACC
Source organism: Coleofasciculus sp. (assembly GCF_046539235.1). GTDB lineage: Bacteria > Cyanobacteriota > Cyanobacteriia > Cyanobacteriales > Coleofasciculaceae > Coleofasciculus. Next base: position 2,370 of record NZ_JBKHHI010000306.1, on the reverse strand, counting down.
TATCGCGTTCCGAGTGGAGAAGGGCTTTATGCAGTTGCAGCAGCGCCCCACGCACATCGCGCAGGCGTTGAAAGGGTAGGTTTCCGGGAGAATAGGTAAATGACATGAACCAGGATGGCGATCGCGACTTTCTTTATTTTAGATTGAGTTTAACATTGGTGTAGCGTGCCGTTCGCGATCGCGCTTGAGAGTGAGTTAATCATAAACAGGTTATTATGGACAATAGTAGGTCTAATTTTATCACCCTATTTCTGTGTGGTGATGTCATGACGGGGAGAGGGATTGATCAGGTGCTACCTCACCCTAGTAATCCAGTTCTCCACGAATCCTACATCAAAGATGCCAGAGACTATGTTACCCTGGCTGAGAACAGGAATGGTATCATTGAAAAACCTGTTAACTTCGCTTACATCTGGGGCGATGCACTTGAGGAATTCGAGCGAGTATCCCCTGATTTAAGACTGATTAATTTGGAAACCAGTATCACCAAGAGTGACGAGTATTGGTACGATAAACTCATCCATTATAGAATGCATCCCGATAATAGTCCTTGCTTAACAGCCGCCAAAATAGATTATTGTTCTCTGGCAAATAACCATGTCATTGATTGGAGATATGCAGGGCTACAAGAAACCTTAGACACCTTAACCAAACTGAATATAAAAAGTGCGGGCGCAGGACAAAATCTTAAAGAAGCCGCAGCGCCTGCTGTCATGGAGGTTGAGGGAAAAGGTAGAGTAATCGTCTTTTCTTTGGGTTTCCAAACCAGCGGAATTCCCCTTAGTTGGGCAGCTACCGATGATCAGCCTGGTGTCAATCGATTAACAGACGTTTCAGATCAAACTATCCTTGAGATTAAAGAAAACGTTCGATACGTAAAACGACCCAGAGATATCGTCGTGGCGTCGATTCACTGGGGAGGAAATTGGGGTTATCAGGTTCCTAGTGAACAACGAGCATTTGCCCATAAACTTATTGATCAAGCTGGTGTTGACATCATTCACGGACATTCGTCCCATCATGTCAAAGGAATAGAAGTTTATCGCCAAAAGTTGATTCTTTATGGATGTGGTGACTTACTCACTGACTATGAAGGGATCAGGGGATATGAACAGTATCGAGATGATTTAAACTTAATGTACTTCGTGAGTGTGAATCCAGCAACGGGAAAGCTGATTAATCTGCAAATGACACCAACCCAGATCAAAAAGATGCGATTAAATCGAGCATCAACAACCGATACACTATGGTTAAGAGATGTATTGAATCGGGAAGGAAAAAAGTTTCGCGATCGCGTAAAATTGAACCCCGATAATACTTTAGCACTACAGTGGGAATAACTCACCTACGACATAAGACGAATGACGAATGACGATCTCCACCGATTCCCGCTTTGCCGATACCCAAACCCATTGGGCAAAAGACTCGATTCACCAGCTTTTTAACCGCCAAATTATCAGTGGTTATCCGGATGGTAGCTTTCGCCCCAATAACTACGTTACCCGGGCTGAATTTGCGGCGATTTTAAATAAAGCCTTTCCCCAAGCTACTCCAGTACGCGATACGATCAATTTTCGCGATGTACCCGCCAATCACTGGGCAAATTCCGCGATTCAAACCGTTACCCGTGCCGGATTTTTCTCCGGTTATCCTAATGGAACCTTTCGCCCCAATCAACCGATTCCCCTTGTGCAAGCGTTAGTGGCATTGGTGAGTGGGTTACAGTATGACCGTGACCCAAATCCTAACTTAATTCTCCAGAAATACTATGATGATGCGACAGCTATTCCCAATTATGCACGAGGCGCGATCGCAACCGCAACCCGTAAGTTTTTAGTGCTTAACTATCCAGATGTCAGACGCCTACACCCGAATCGCAATGCGACACGAGGCGAAGTAGCTGCACTGATTAGTCTGGCGTTAAAACTCCCTGGCGTTCCCTGGCAGTATATTCCGGGTTGGGATATTATCGCCATTGAACCGTTATTCGATGAGGCGGATTCCTTTACCCAAGGACGGGCGAGGGTCAAACTGGGCAATAAATGGGGATATATTGATCAAGCTGGAACGTTTGTTATTGATCCGCAACTGGATGAAGCCGAACCGTTTTCTGAAGGCATCGCATTAGTAAGATTGCAGCAAAATGGCGTTGACTTAAGCGGGGTTGGTAGTAGGCACTTGAGAAGAAGAAGCGCTAAAGCGCTGACTACAAACGCCCGAAATCAATTATCCTCACCCTGGGTTGGTAGTAGGCACTTGAGAAGAAGAAGCGCTAAAGCGCTGACTACAAACGCCCGAAATCAATTATCCTCACCCTGGGTTGGTAGTAGGCACTTGAGAAGAAGAAGCGCTAAAGCGCTGACTACAAAC
>NZ_JBKHHI010000305.1:0-8236 GCF_046539235.1 Coleofasciculus sp. | reverse complement strand
CTCTACCCAACCTACAATACCTAAAACTCAGGAGTATTTATGTCTAAGCCCAAAATTTTGCAAGAGGGAACCAGCTATAGTTTTCGTTCCTACTTTGAACTACCCAATGATACCGATGAAATCCTGGCAGAGTTTGGCTATAAGTTTGAACGCCAGCGCCTTCACTTACCCAAAATCACTCGTGAGATTGAGTATCTTTCGGAGTTACAGCAGCAGTTAGAAGACACGATTCCTTATGTCACTCTCAGTAGTGAAACAGCGAAGCGGGAAATTTTGATTGCGCCAGTGTTGGCGCGAGTGGCGGTAATGTGCCGCCGTTTGCTACGCATTGAGTACCCGTTGAAGGTTAATGAGCAACTTCAGGGGAATTTAGATTATTTTATTGAGTCGGAGATGGGATTAATTGTTATTGAAGCGAAGCGGGATGATTTGACGCGGGGGTTCACTCAACTGGCGGTGGAGTTGATTGCGTTGGCAATGCTCCAGGAATCACCGCAGGTGTTGTATGGAGTGGTGACTATTGGGGAGTTGTGGGTTTTTGGTAAGTTAGAGCGAAGTACGTTAACAATTATAAGAGATATTGGGTCTTATACGTTGCCCGATGATTTGAGAGAGTTAGTCAAGATTTTAGGGGGGATTTTAGAGTAAAAGGGTAGAAGGTAATAGAGTAATCAATTCAGAGGAACCTGTTCGATTAAAATCGAGTTAACATCCTATCGTCGGTAAAGCCTCAATGAGTCTCTGGCAAGACGTAATCACCACCGCCTTAGTTGGCACAGAGAGACGAACTCTCACGCTCACTCCAGCCACTAACCCACTCGGTCAACTTTTATCCCAACTGAATCCGACTGACCCAGAAGCCACCTTACTCAGCGCGGCTGGGGCAATTTCTCTCTATCACCGCGCCGGACAACGCCCGATTACCGATAACCAACCCCTACCCCAACCCTGTCCACCTGAAGATAAACCCCCCTGTAGCCCTCGCGCCGCCCACTATCTGAAATTGATGCTACAAAAAGAGCGGGTCAAACTGTTACCGGAATGGTTAGCCACCGCCGCTACCGCCGGATATCGTGTCCCCGACTATTGTTTGCCAGAGTTACTCGAAGTTGGACGTACTTCACCCCAGTTACGCCCCACCATTCTCCCGGTTTTGGGTCAGCGAGGGCGTTGGTTAGCCGCCCAGCATCCGGATTGGAATTATGTGGGAGAGGAGGATATCGAACAAACTTGGACAAGCGGAAGTCTAGACGCCCGCAAACTCCTATTGCAACATCTACGGCGTGAACATCCCGCCTCAGCACGGGAACGACTTGTAACTGTGTGGCAACAAGAATCGTCAGATGGCAGAATTGCGTTGTTAAACACCCTGCAAATTGGCTTAAACCTGGAGGATGAGACATTTTTAGAGGTGGCATTGGATGACCGCCGCCAAGAGGTGCGGCGCCAAGCGGCTCATTTATTGGCACAGTTACCGGAATCGAGTTTATGTCAGCGGATGAAACAACGCATCCAATCAGCAATCACATTTCGGCGCAAGCGTAACCGTTTACATCTGGATTTTATCCTCTCTGATGATCATGAACAAGAGATAACTAGAGATGGCATTGATAGCAAACAGCCACCTCAGTTATTAGGCAATAAAGCCTGGATGATTTTACAAATTGTCGCCGCGACTCCCCTTTCTCTGTGGTCAGAACTTCAGGAAGAATCCCCGGCTGAATGGATACAAGCGGCGAAGCGGAGTGAGTGGGATCATTCCTTGGTTGAAGGCTGGGCGGTAGCGGCGATGGGACAACAGAATCGGGAATGGGCAGAGGTTATACTGCCGTTTTATAGTACGTTTAAGGGCTATTTAATCCCGCAAAATCAATTAATTTCTGGATTAATTAATGTTCTATCCTTTGAACAAAGAGATAGTTTTTTCCTGAATTTATTCCCATCTAGTAAGGTTCCCTTTAACAGCAAACATGCGGCGTTTCCGTTATTAACCCATTGCCACTCTCCTTGGAGTACCGAATTGACAGGTATCGTTTTAGACGGTGTGCGCCGCTATCTGAAGAAGACGGATAATCCTTACGATTGGTCGCTGTCTACTGGACTAAAAGAGTTTGCCTATTTTATGAGTCCTGATATTGTCCCCGAACTCTCGACCCGTTTCAGCAATATTGTTCCGGAACGGTCGGCTTTAGCCTCCTATTGGACAGAAATTATCGACGAAGTATTGGCAATTTTGCATTTACGATATGAAATGGGCAGAGAAATTTGAGCCTCAAATGTTTCTTGGTTTATTGGTTTATCTCTGCCAATAACGTTAATAAATCTTCCCAATTATTCAACTCAAACATAGCATCACTTAACTCTTCTAAAGCTGACAAAGACAAACTTTCTACTAAGCTATTGAGTTCCACTGTCTGGTCTGGAAATCGCTTGTTCAGCAGACGCAGGACTAAAGCGCGTGCTTCTGTAATGCGACCTTCTTGGCGACCTTCTTGGCGACCTTCTTCCCGCGCCTCCTTTGATGCTTCTTCAGTAGCATATTTGATCCGTCCTATCTCATCGCGCAACTGCATGGCTCGACGACTAACTTCTTCCGCTTCTGCTGGTGTCAGGTTCGCTTGATTGGCTATCGTTAAAGCTTTTTCTATTGCCGTAACTTCTGCCAAACTTTCTGGAATTTCTTCTAAGTCTTGAGCCTGCGTCATAAAATAAATCCATTTCTCTGCCAATGTCTGTAACTCTGGCAATTTTTTCACAAATCTCGGTAATTCTACAAAAATTAGCTGCAATTCATGTTCAGGATATTCCGATGAGCTGTCTTTGTCTTTGAATACAAAATGATGAATATATTTATGGCTTTCTTTGAACAGAATAAAATCGGTGATTGTTATAGCAATAACTGGCGTAATCTCCAGGTAATAGTCTCCTGATGTCAACTGATTAGCATAAGTTTTGCAGAGATTGTAAATCCCTCGCTTATGAAAAGCAGCTATCCGTGCGACCTGGATTTCAATGAGGACAATTTCTCCATTATTTAGAACAGCCCTGATATCCAAGTAACTATCTTTTAATGTTTCGACTTGACCAGGGTTGTAAGGGTTGACAATGGTTAAACTAGAAATGACATTTTCCCCATTGTAAACAATTGCATTTAAGAAGCTGATCAGAATGTCTTCGCTTTGGTCTGAGCCAAATATTTTTTTGAAGGCATAATCAATTTTTGGGCTAATAAATTTTTTCTTAGTCATAAGTTATTACTCTTTTAAGCTATTGGCTTTAATTGCCTGAATATAAAATTTGCAGGCGGTACTAAGTTTTGCAAATAGTCCTAAAACGCTGACAAAGGTCGTAGCTTGCTTGGCGCTTCATGAGGATGACAAAGGACGAATGACATAAGACAAAGGACGAATAGGGAGAAAGTTAGTTTAGTATAGCAGGTACGGAAGAGCCTTTTTCAGGACAAACAACTGTGAATCGTGCAAAGATAAACAATCAAAACTTTTTATTGCGTGAACATGCGGAACAACAGTTTGCCGCAGAATTGGCGGAATTGGCAAAAGCAGATCAACGCCAGCGCCCACCGAACTGGAATTTATCCCCCTGGGCAGTCACAACGTATCTATTGGGAGGTACACTAGAAAACGGGTTTGTGGTATCGCCCAAGTATATCGGCGATCGCAGACTGATAGAAATAGCGGTTGCTACTCTCACCACAGACCGATCATTACTCCTGATGGGGGTTCCGGGAACCGCCAAGTCCTGGGTATCAGAACATTTAGCCGCCGCCATTTCTGGGGATTCAACCTTACTGATTCAAGGTACAGCCGGAACCAGTGAAGAATCCATTCGCTATGGGTGGAACTATGCCCAATTACTCGCCCAAGGTCCTTCGATGGAAGCGTTAGTGGCGAGTCCGCTGATGGTGGCGATGCGGGAGGGTAAAATTGCCCGGGTCGAAGAGTTGACTCGGATTCCGGCAGATGTCCAAGATACCCTGATTACCATGCTCTCGGAAAAGATGCTACCAATTCCCGAATTGGGGGATCAGGTGCAAGCGATTAAAGGCTTTAATATTATCGCCACAGCGAATAATCGCGACAAGGGTGTCAATGACCTGTCTAGCGCCCTCAAACGCCGTTTTAATACTGTTGTCCTTCCTTTACCTAAAACCATCGATGAGGAGGTGAGTATTGTTCAACAACGGGTAGAAAGCTTAGGACGTGCTTTAGAACTCCCGGTGCAAGCCCCCGCTTTAACTGAAGTCCGGCGGGTGGTGACGATTTTTCGAGAATTGCGTAGCGGTATCAGCGAAGATGGGAAAACTAAACTAAAATCTCCCAGTAGTACCCTGAGTACAGCCGAGGCAATTTCGGTGGTGAATAGTGGCTTAGCCCTAGCTGCCCATTTTGGCGATGGACATCTCAGTGCTGAGGATATTGCGTCGGGATTGGTGGGGGCTGTGGTGAAAGATCCGATCCAAGATAAGCTGGTGTGGAACGAGTATCTTGAAACTGTGGTCAAAGAACGCAAAGGCTGGACAGACCTGTATCGTGCTTGCCGAGATTTCGCATCTTAAAGTCGGCGACTTCTGTGGCTACTATTATCTGTAGTGATTGAGCATAAGTTGAGATGTTGCCCATTGAACCTTCTCCAGACTCTCCACCCTCATCGGATCACTCATCTACCGACGCGGTGAGTTCAGATACGTCCGATTTTGCCGAGGGACATGTTCTCATTGTTCAAGATGACCGAGGACGACATCGGTTTGTTTTAGACGGTGAACTCTATTCCATTGGCAGAGATCATGGTTGTGATATTCGCCTGTACTCCCAGTTTGTCTCCCGTCACCACGCCACGTTAATGCGAGTAGAGGGTGAGAATGGGCATGATGCCTATCGCATTGTTGATGGCAATCTCAAAGGGAAATTAAGTTCTAATGGCTTGTTGATTAATGGTCAAAAGCACCAAAGCTATGAGCTACAAAATGAAGAGGAGATTGTCTTTGGTCCTAATGTGAAGGCGGTTTACTACCGAGTGCGTCGGGAGCAGATGGAGGGTTAATTTGTCTTATGTCATTATTCCTTTGTCTTATGTCTTATGTCAGCGTTTGAGGATTATTTGCATCACTTAATCTCAATTTATATAAGTCAAACCTTTTTGACATAAGGATTCAGTTTGGATTTTCTCAAGTTTATTCGGTTTTTCCTGACAATGTTAAGGAAAGTATTCGCCGTAACCCACCACCTTATTCGTTTCAACGGGTAAACTAACGATGAGAATTCCTCAACAAAATAATGGATTTCCCGGTAACGATAGTGGGGCGAGTCGAGATAATTAATGGATTTCCCGGTAACGATATGCAGCGACTCGCCCCTACAGCCGATACAGCGTCGATCGCCAGTAGCCAGTAGGGTGGGTTAGGCGATAATTAATGGATTTCCCGGTAACGATATAAGTAAAACTTTATAGTCTTTCTGCTAGCCTTTTAAATCTGTCAAGTAACGCAAATGATACATTTTATGTTAAGGAATGTGAACAGCTAAAAAATAACTGGAAACCCTAATCTTGCCGTTGTGCTGGCACTGTAGTATGATTTGTGAAGATAGATTAAACATGAGACATTGGGTTTTTATTCGCTTTTATCAATAAATTAAGTCAAAAAATCTCCCAATTGCCGATTCTGCCATTTTAAGAAACAAGCACTACAGATACTACACGCAGATCTCAACGACACAATTTTGGCAACGCCATCGGTTGCTGATTTGACAAAAAAAACGCTATATGCAGGGGAGTTAGACGAAAACATGAGCATCCATATCTTTGGCATACGTCATCATGGACCCGGATGTGCGCGATCGCTGTGTCATGCTCTGGATAATCTCAACCCCGATATCCTCTTAGTAGAAGGTCCCCCGGATGGGGATGGGATGCTCCCGTTAGTTGCCCATCCCCAGATGCAACCGCCTGTAGCGTTATTGGTTTATAGACCCGACCAACCCCAACAAGCAGTGTATTATCCCTTTGCTATCTTTTCCCCAGAATGGCAAGGAATTGATTATGCCTTAACTCAAGGGATTCCGGTGCGGTTTATGGACTTGCCCTTGGTGCATCAGTTGGCAGAGGGAGAACGTAGAGACGTTCCGGTGGAACGTCTGGGAGATGGGGGAGCGGAGGAGCAAGAGATTCAGTATGATCCTTTGGGTTATTTGGCAAGAATTGCTGGGTATAGTGATGGGGAACGCTGGTGGGAACAGTTAGTCGAACATCGCCAGGAGAGTACGGATGTATTTGAGGCGATTTTAGAAGCAATGACGGCGTTGCGTCAGGATGTACCCCCCAGAGATGATCCGAGGGAAGCCCAACGGGAAGCCTATATGCGGAAACTGATTCGGGCGGCGCAAAAAGAAGGATTTCAACGCATTGCTGTTGTCTGTGGCGCATGGCACGCCCCCGCTTTGGTGGATATGCCTGCGGCGAAAGCTGATAATGCGTTGCTGAAAGGATTGGCGAAAACAAAAGTTGCAGCCACTTGGATACCTTGGACCTATGGACGACTAGCATTTAAGAGTGGCTATGGGGCGGGGATTGAATCGCCGGGTTGGTATGGTCATTTGTGGGATTGTTATCAGGATGGGGGAGTTGACTCAACCCTGAGTCAGGGCGGGTTTTGTACAAACGTGACTATCAATCGCGACAAGAGAGTCCCTAAACCCGCCCCTACACAATTAATCATCAACAATCAACAATCAGCGATCGCGATTCGGTGGTTGATTAAGGTGGCGCGGTTATTGCGTCAGGAAGATTTAGATGCCTCATCTGCCCATATTATTGAAACGGTACGGTTAGCAGAATCTTTGGCAGCATTACGCGATCGCAGCTTACCAGGTTTGCTGGAGTTAAATGAAGCCACGCAAACTGTTCTATGCTTTGGCTCTGATGTGCCGATGGGTTTAATTCAAGACCAACTGATTGTGGGTGAACGATTGGGAGAGGTTCCTGATGATACACCCATGGTTCCCTTACAACAGGACTTACAGCAGCAGCAGAAACGCTTACGCCTCCGGGCTAATCCCACCGAGAAACAGTATGAACTAGATTTGCGGAAAACCAACGACTTGGCGCGATCGCATCTTCTCCATCGTCTAAATTTACTCGGCATTCCTTGGGGGATACGACAATCAACCAAGGGAAAAGGAACCTTTAAAGAAGGGTGGCGGGTTCAATGGCATCCGGAATTTGCGGTGAAACTGATTGAAGCCGGAATTTGGGGGAATACGATTGATACAGCGGCGACGGCTTATGCCCGGAATCAGGCACAACAGGCTCAAGCGCTACCCAGTCTGACTCAGTTAGTCGAAACTGTTTTATTGGCAAACTTACCCGATGCGTTACCGGAGGTGATGCATCGCCTGCAAACTGAAGCCACCCTTAACCGAGATGTCGCCCAATTAATGGAAGCGTTACCCCCATTAGCGCAGGTATTGCGCTATGGCAATGTCCGCCAAACCGATACTCGGATGATTATCTCAGTGGTGGATGGCTTGGTGACGCGGATTTGTCTGGGTTTACCCTTAGCTTGTGCATCTTTAGATGATCAAGCAGCACGGCATATCGATCAGCGTATCCAACAAATGAATTACGCGATTTCACTATTAAATAATCCTGACTATAAACAATCCTGGCAACAGGTATTATGGCAACTGGCAGATCAAGCCAACCTGCATGGGTTACTCGCGGGTCGAAGTTGTCGATTATTATTGGATGCTGGGGTATTAACTGGGAATCAAGCCTCTCGTCGGTTAGAATTTGCTCTATCTCAAGCTAGTGAAACCCCTCAAGCGGCGGCTTGGGTGGAAGGGTTTTTGCAGGGGAGTGGATTGTTATTATTGCATGACTCTACCTTGTGGCAGATAATTGATGATTGGGTTACTCAGCTTCCAGGAGAAACCTTTACCGAGATATTACCGTTATTACGCCGCACCTTTGCCCAGTTTTCTACGGCTGAACGCCGCCAAATTGGTGAACGAGTCAAACGGGGAACCTCAGTTGAGGTAATTGGGGTAGGGGAGGAGGAATTGGATAGCGATCGCGCGAATGCGGTTTTGCCAATTGTGGCGCAGTTATTAGGCGTGAAATAGTAGGGGCGGGTTTAGGGAATCTATTGTCGCGATTGATAGTAACGTTGATACAAAACCCGCCCAAATGACCAAATGGTGATGGTGTAGGGGCGGGTTTA
>NZ_JBKHHI010000304.1:0-8240 GCF_046539235.1 Coleofasciculus sp. | reverse complement strand
CGGTTACCAAGCCCCTACGCGGTTACCAAGCCCCTACGCGGTTACCAAGCCCCTAGGGGAACCAATTCCTAAGGGGTGGGAGAATTGAGACGCCAACCGGGTTTAACCACTTGACGCGATCGCGCAATCACCAGACAATCATCGGGTGTCGTTTCAGTTACTACGGAACCCGCCGCTACTGTAACATCTTCGCCCAAAGTTATGGGTGCAACAAGCACACTATTGGAACCCGTCTTCGTGCGATCGCCGATTTGGGTGCGATGCTTTTGTACCCCATCGTAGTTGGCGGTAATCGTTCCTGCGCCGATATTCACCTGATCCCCTAACGTCGCATCTCCCAGATAAGACAGGTGGGCGATATTTGTGCGATCGCCAATTTGGGCGTTTTTCAGTTCCACAAAATTCCCCACCCGACAAGATTCCCCGACGCTGACATGACCTCTAAGATGAGTATAGGGTCCGATGCGGCTATTCTCTTGCACCACCGCATCACTCACCACCGAAAACAGCGCCGTGACATTCTTCCCTAACTGACTATTTTCGATCAGACTTCCCGGTCCAATCCGACTCCCAGAACCAATCACGGTTTTCCCCCGCAGATGGGTTTGGGGTTCAATAATGACATCTGGTTGTAATTCCACCGTGTCATCAATCGTAATACTATCGGGATTAATTAACGTCACCCCCGCCATCATCCAGGCTTCCTTCACCCGATCTTGTAAAATCTGGTATGCTTCAGCTAACTGATTGCGGTTGTTGATTCCCAAAATTTCCTGGTAATCCTCCACATCAACCGCCATCACTGGTTTTAGCTGATGAATCGTATCGGTTAAATAATATTCTTTTTGGTCATTATTTGACTCTAGATTCGGCAATATTTCTGCCAATTTCTGCCAATTGAAACAATATACTCCCCCATTAATTCGACGGTTTTGCTTTTGGGCGGTGGTGCAGTCTCGATCTTCTACAATCTGAGTGACCAGGTTTTGTCCGTCACAAAAAACTCGTCCATATCCTTGCGGATTCGGCAGTTGCGCGGTTAATATAGTCGCGGCATTTTGATGGGTTTTATGAGTGTCTAATAATTGTTGCAGGGTTTGGGGGCGCAACAGGGGAACATCACCATTCAAGACCAACAAATCCCCCGTAAATCCCTCTAAGTGGGGGAGGAGTCGTTGTACAGCATGACCGGTTCCCAATTGTTCAGTTTGTTCCACAAATTCTATATCCTGGAACTGGGCGAGAGAATGTTTAACTTGTTCGGCTTGATAGCCGACAATCACCAGACACCGCAACGGATCGACACCAAAACAACTCTTGAGAACTCGTTCCACCATTGACAAGGAACCCAAATTGTGGCATACCTTGGGCAACTTAGATTTCATTCGTGTCCCGCGTCCTGCTGCTAAAATCGCGACTGCAACCATGATTGAGATAGGGGTGATCTGCTACCGAACTATAGAGTTTCCCTCACTGATAATACCATAAGTCGTCGGGTTTTCATTAACGTTAATGGTTGAGATTAGGGAATAATGGTTCATTGTTCATCGTTCATGGTTCATTGCCATCAACGACGGGTGATAAACCCTGAACTAAGGGTTGGGCGGCTATCCCTACCACTTTTGATCGAGGTAAGCTTCTCGCTGCTTTTGTGATGTGTCGGCTTATTTTATCCGATTTAATTGGATCAACGTTTCATTTTTTAATCAATATTTGTAACGGTATATTGATTAAATCAACAAAATTAAGCCATGGGATAAAAATCAGCGGCGGTAAGGCTCAAGATAGATTAAGAGATGTTGCTAATTTTGATCTACCTCAAAAAAACTGATTAATCCTAAATTTTTCTTCTATTCGTTGTGTTATAAAAAAAATACCTGGAATTCCCGTAAAGCAATCGGTTGAGATGGTAGGGATTTAACAACTGGATAGGGAAGAATCGCAATGAAAATGAAAACCATGTATCGACTGCTTATCCCCTTCTGCTTAGTCGCCGCGTTCACACCGACGCCGCTTGTCTCTCAACCGATTATACCCGCGACTGATGGAACAGGGACACAGATTACACCTGATGGTAACCGCTTTGATATTCAAGGGGGTAGTGTTTCCGCAGATGGGGCAAATCTATTTCATAGTTTCCAGCAGTTTGGACTCGATTCCGATCAAATTGCCAATTTTCTGGCAAATCCCCAGACTCGCAATATTTTAGGGCGGGTGATTGGGGGTGATCCGTCGATGATTAATGGTCTTATTCAAGTGACTGGAAGCAATGCTAACTTATTTTTACTTAACCCAGCCGGAATTATCTTTGGTGCAGACGCCCAGTTAAATGTTCCGGCTGATTTCACAGCAACCACGGCGACGAGTATTGGGTTTGGCAATAATAATTGGTTTAATGCTTGGGGTAACAATGAATACCAAACTTTAGTGGGTGTTCCCAATCAATTTGCCTTTAATGTTTTCCAGCCGGGGAGTATTGTGAATGCTGGTAATTTAACGGTAGCCGAGGGGCAGAATTTAACCCTTTTGGGGGGTACCGTAATTAACACAGGTCAACTCACCGCACCCGGAGGAACGATTACTATTGCGGCTGTACCGGGTGAAAATTTAGTTCGCATTAGTCAACCGGGAAAGTTGTTGAGTTTGGAGATTTCTCCCTATCCAAGTAATACCGATGAACTGCTACAGCTAAATCCTCTGGATTTACCAGTATTGTTAACGGGTACAGGGGAAACAGTAGATACGGGATTGACTGTTTCTCCAACGAACGAGGTGCAGTTAACTGAATCGGGGATAACCCTACCCACTGAAGCCGGAACCGCGATTATTTCGGGGAATTTGGATGTATCTATGCCCGACTTTTCAGCTTCACCCCAGATTGGGGGTGAGGTTAATGTTTTGGGCGATAACGTGGCACTTATTGACGCGACGATTCATGGGTTTGGTGCGAATGGTGGAGGTAAAGTAAGGATTGGCGGAGAGTATCAGGGAAGCGGTATAATTCCTAATGCTTTACAGACTTATGTGAGTCACAATTCAGTAATTAATGCAGATGCGCTTATTAATGGTAATGGTGGACAAGTAATTATCTGGTCAGATGAAATTACCCGCTTTTTGGGTACTATTAGCGCCCGTGGCGGATTGAATGGCGGCGATGGTGGGTTTGTTGAAGTTTCGGGAAAACAGGCTTTGGATTTTCAAGGCGTTGTCGATTTGTTAGCGCCTGCGGGTAATGTAGGAACGCTATTATTAGACCCAACAGATATTACGATTAGTACCGCAGCGGATACCGGGAGTATGACGTTTGCTGGGGATATATTTTCTGACACAGCGACGACTCTCTCTATTCTTAATACGACGACTCTAGAAAATCAATTAGCTTTAGGCAATGTCACCGTTTCGACGGCTTCGGGTTTGCCAGATGCGGGAACAATTACTGTGGATGATCCGATTACCTGGAGTAGTAACTCATCGCTGACACTTTTTGCCGATAACGATATTAATCTGAATGGGAATATCAGGTATTCGGGAACGGCTGATACTGCCCTAACCTTACAAGCGAATAACAATATTCTTTTAAATTCAGGTGCAGATATAACTGCCAATACTATAGGAAAATTGGATGTAATTCTCAATGCTGATCGGGATGGGAGTGGCGCAGGGGCGATTTTCCTTAACCCGGGTTCAGCTATCAATTCCAATGGTGGTGATATTATTTTTGGGGGTGGTAGTAACCCATTAATAAATCCGGCTGTAGGTACAAGTGATATACAGGAATTAGTCACTACTTCTGGTGTTATTCTCAACGATACTATACTCAATTCTGGAATGGGTAATATTTCGATTACGGGTAAAGGTATTGATGGTACAAACGTTGCCGTTGGCATTGTCGTCACAACTGGGACAAGCATTCAAAGTACCACGGGTAATATCACGTTAACGGGAACAGGCGGGATGGGAGGAAATACCAATCAGGGAATTATTCTGGCAGAAGCAGACACGACAATCACTTCAGTGGATGGTAATATTAGTCTAACTGGAATCGGACAAGGAACAGGAGATGAAAATAGTGGCATTCGAGTTGATAACTTTTCCGGTGGTATGGGTCTGGTTGTTGAAACCACAGGGAGTGGTAATATAACGTTTAATGGTACGGGCAGTAGCGCGGGGAATGAAGCCAATGATGGTATTGTTTTGGGTAAGGGTAATATCAGAATTCGTTCAGTCGATGGCGATATTAATTTGACAGGAGTTGGACAAGGTTCAACAACTCAAAGTGATGGCGTGGAAATTGCTGAAGGTTCCATTGTGGAAGCGATTGGAACAGGAAATATCATATTAAATGGTACTGGCGGTATGGGTACAAGTGATAATCAAGGAGTACGGATATGGAAATCGTCCCAGGTGCGAACTAATAGCGGGACAGTCGATGTAATTGGTATTAGTGGTATGGGAACGGATTCGGATGGGATTCAGTTAGCTGAAGATGGAGAGTTGGGACAAGAAACGCAAACAGGAAACTTGACGCTGACGACGGATTCGTTGGATGTTGATGATACGTTTAACGTGGTGGGTACGGGACAATTACAGGTACAACCGTTAACTCCAAATTTAGGAATTACGATTGGCGATACGGCTGTGGGTACATTAAGCCTGGATACTGATACACTGGCTAGGTTCCGCAATGGATTTTCGCAAATTATTATTGGTGGCGCGAATAGTAGTGGCGCTATTACCCTAGCGAATAATGTTACATTTAATGATCCAGTGATTTTGCGATCGCAAACCAACTCAGGTTCGATTACGACTACAGGTTATACCTTAACCGGAATCGATGACGCTACGATTCACCTAGAAGCGAATCAAGATATTATAACGGGCGATATTATTAATCCCGGTGGGGAGATTATCCTAACTAGCAATAACGGGATTATCGACACTCATCGCGGAATCCTCAACACTAGCGCCGCAACCGGGGATGGGGGGGATGTTACTCTCACGGCGAACAGGATTAATCCCGGTTCTATAAATACCTCTGCGGGTGCTGGAAGTGGTGGTAATATCAGCTTGAATGGTTCCGTGACTCTGACTCAACCGGATACAAGCTTCACCACCACAGGAATGACGGTTGGGGGTGATATGATATTCACCAATACGCTCAATGGTGTCACGACTGATAACCAAAACCTGACCCTAAATTCGGGTACGGGTAATATTACGTTTGAGGATAGCGTCGGGAATACGGTTAATCTGGGAAACTTAAATATCAATGGTACAGGTATTACCCAATTCAAGGGTTCTGTAACCGTTGAGAGTCTAACCACTGATACCGGGGGTATGACGCAAATTCGTAGAAATGTGATAACGAATGGAGAGTTAGGTCAAAGCTATGGTGATGACGTTACTCTGGTTGGCGATATTGAATTAACGGGTGATGAAATTAATTTTTTCGGGAATGTAGCGGGGAATGGGAATTTGACCTTACAACCGTTTAGTCCTAGTCACGCGATCGCACTTAACGGTACGACTGATACTAACACAGAAACACTAGACCTGTCAGTCCGGGATATCAACGCCTTACAACAGGGTTTCGAGTCTATCACCATCGGGCGTAATCACAGCAGTGGCGCGATTACCCTGGCTGATGATGTGACGTTTAAGGACTCAGTGACATTGCGATCGCCAATGGGTGATGGTTCGATCAATACCACTGGATTTACTCTAACCGGAAACGGTGAGATTACGCTACTAGCGAACCAAGATATGATCACAGGTACGATCAACAATCCAGGCGCAGCGGTGACACTGACGAGTCTGGCGGGAAATATCAATACTGATGGGGGGATAATTGACACAGGATCAAGTATAGGCAAAGGAGGCGCGATCGCACTCAATGCCGCTAATAGTATCACCATTGGGGATTTCGACGCGAGTTCTGCATTGGGAATGCCAACACCCATTACCCTGAATGCCGGAAACCAGATTACATTCAATCGTACCCTGAATTTACCTAGCGATTTCTCTGTGAGTGCCAAGAGAATTATTTTTAATCGCACAGTTGACGGAACTTACCAGCTAAATCTTAATACCGATGGTGGCATAGTTCAGTTTAATGATCGGGTGGGTACTGTGCAACCGTTGCAAAATTTGCGGGTAGAAGGAGAGATTACCACCACCAATCAGGAAGGAATAGATATTACAGCCGAGAATACCATCACAACCGATACTATTACTGCCCCTGGCGGGATTCGTTTATTCAGTCAAAACGGACAAATATCCACAGGTATTCTGGATACCTCGGCTGCGGGTAATAGTGGCACGATTACACTGACTGCTGATGACACAATTCGCGTTAGCCAGATTAATACTCAGAGTTCAGATAGTATCGGCGCAAACGTGGAAATTAGCACCAACCGTTTTTTCCAAGCGACTGACGCTTTCATCGACCAAAATGACATCAATGCCAGTATTTCTACCGCTGGAGGGACAGATGGTGGCACGATTATTATCCGTCACGGTGGAAACGGTATTGTTCCATTTATTGTGGGTAATTCTGAAACCAACGGGACTCGCGGCGCCATCACACGAGGTAATACGACGTCCGCCCAAACTATTGCCCCCAATCAAGTTTATTTCCGCACTCATACCCAAGATCAAAAACGGATACAAATTCTATCATCTCCTATTCCTGCTAGTGCCGATGAAGCACTCATACGAGAACCCAAACCCGCACTCGATACTAATTTAAACCCAGAGTCGTTAAACAATCTAATTGGACAGGGTTTAACCACAGAAGTACAAATACAGGAAAATCCGGAAACAGGAGAAACGAGTCAGGTACGGCGATTTTATACACCCGGAACATCAGCTATCAATGTTAATGATTTCTTAGCCGTCGGTCAAATTGATAAACTCTTTGAAGAGCAATTTGAGACATACTTTCAACAAGATTTGACCAGTGAAATCGTCACCGCCGAAAGCCTGCGAGACACCCTAGTAACTATAGCGGATCAAACGGGAAATAATTCCAGTGTTGTCTATGTCCGTTCACGTCCTGATTACCTAGAACTTATATTAGTCTTGCCCCAAGGCTATCCAATTCGCAAGATTGTCCCCCAAGCCAATGCCCAAGCCTTACAGCAGACATTAAACCAATTCCGCCAAACAGTTACGGATATCAATAAAGCCAAAGCCTACCTTACCCCCGCGCAGCAACTTTATAATTGGATAATTGCCCCTCTAGAATCTGAATTAGAAGCCCTAGGAATTGATACGCTAATCTTTTGTATGGACTCCGGTTTGCGGACAATTCCGATGGCGGCGCTGCATGATGGTAATCAGTTTCTTGTGGAAAAGTATTCCTTGGGTTCTTTACCCAGCATCAGTCTCACCAATAAGCGCTATAACTCGATCAAAAATGTTCAAGTTTTAGGGATGGGAGCATCGGAATTTGCCGACTTATCCCCGCTTCCGGCTGTGCCAAAAGAATTGCAGATAATCACGCAACAATTATGGTCAGGAAAATCATTTTTAAATGAAGAATTTACCCTAAATAACCTGAAACAACAGCGTCAGCAATTTGGCATTATCCACCTCGCCACTCACGCCGATTTCCGACCTAATGAACCCATTCACTCCTACATTCAACTTTGGGATGGGAAACTCCGATTAAATCAACTAAGGCAAATCGGTTGGAATCAGCCGCCTCAAGTTGAGTTATTAGTCTTAAGTGCTTGTCGTACAGCAATTGGAGATGTGAATGCGGAGTTAGGGTTTGCGGGATTAGCGGTAAAGGCGGGAGTGAAATCTGCCTTAGCCAGTCTCTGGTATGTCAATGATGGCAGCACATTGGCGCTGATGAGTGAGTTTTATCGGCAATTGAGTCAACCGGAAGTGACGATTAAAGCAGAAGCATTGCAACGCGCCCAAATTGCTATGCTAAGGGGACAGGTGCGTCTGGAGAATGGTCAATTACACGGTATAGGTATGGGGGGAATTCCTTTACCCCCGGAACTAAAAGGCAGAGGTAATCAAGATTTTTCTCATCCTTACTACTGGGCGGCGTTTATGATGATTGGTAGTCCTTGGTAGAGGAATATTTTTGAGGGAACCTGGTTTGTCGGGGCGGGTTTCACTACTATCGTTTCTGGGCTAACCCAGATGTAACTAAACCCGCCCCGATGTAGGGGCGGGTTTCACTACTATCGTTTCTGGGCTAACCCAGATGTAACTAAACCCGC
>NZ_JBKHHI010000303.1:0-8266 GCF_046539235.1 Coleofasciculus sp. | reverse complement strand
AGTATCGTGGGTTTAATCCGGGTGACGTGTTAACCCAGTGGCAGAGGGAACAAGATGAAGATTTTGCTTAAAATAAACGATTTGATTGATCAATAGTAAGTTTCCGGACATTTAAATTCGCCAAACTCGCTATCTTTTCCAGTAAGTTGCCCCAGAGAACGATTCAGGTAATAGATTTGTTGCTGTAAATCCTGGGACTGTTGATGGTACTGAAACTTAAGTCCAAAGATAATAGAAAGAATCGGATCAAAAACACACCATTGGGCTTGTTCCCCATCCGCCAGTACGCGATCGCACTTATCGTAGGGTGGGCACTGCCCACCAGCATGAATTCAGTGCTGTTCAACTTAAATTTAAAATCCTAATGAGCCAATCCCGTTGATCGCCCGGTTTGCTCTTTATAATTTAATCAGTTGTTTACTCAATAGTAATAATGAGCCTCAAAGACCGCATCTCTGAAGATATCAAAGTCGCGATGAAAGCGAAAGATAAAGTATGGCTGGAAACTGTCCGCAGTATAAAAAAGCTGATCCTGGAAAAAGAGGTCAGCCTGCGTCCTCAAGGACAAGACAGTCTCACCGAAACTCAGGAACTTGAACTCTTAGCCCAACTTGCCAAACAGCGTCGGGATTCATTGGAACAGTATCGTAACGCTGGACGGGAAGACTTGGCGGAACAAGAAGCCAAAGAGTTAGCCATACTTGAAGAATATCTCCCCGCCCCACTATCGGATCAGGAAATTGAAGCAATCCTGGATGAAATTATTACCCAAACTGGCGCAAGTTCGATGAAAGACATGGGGAAAGTCATGGGACCCGCCATGGATAAGCTAAAAGGGCGTGCTGAAGGTCGCAAGATTCAAGCTATGGTTAAAGCTAAACTGAGTGGATAAGTTGTCATTTGTCAGGGAACAGAGAAGTAGCATACTGAGTTTCTACACCCTCCCCACCTCCCTCAACTCCTTCCATCGGACTATCACGATGCAAAAAACCCCAGATTATATTCTATTTGCTCAACACGGCTGGGCGGATACAGAAGCGGCGATCGCAGCGATGACGCAAACTCTGGGGACTCCCCAGACGCTGGTGATTACACCCAATCTGGGTTGGTGGAAAACTTGGTGGCGAATTAAGCCGTTAATCAAGCAGGTGGAGGGAATTGCTACGGAAACAATTGCCCAGTATCCCCAAACCCCGATCCGGATTATTGGTTATTCTCTGGGCGGATTAATCTGGGTAGAACTTCTCAACCAACATCCCGAATGGTGGTCTCAGGTGGAATCGTTGGTTCTCGTGGCTTCTCCTATTGGCGGGGTGGATTTAGCCCGAAATTTTACCTTCTTGGGAATGGGTGTCGGGATAGCCGGGGCTTTGTTGAACAATCGCCGCCAGATGGCGGAATCCATTGCTAAAGTGATTCCCACATTAGTGATTGCGGGCGATATTGGTGGCGGAACAGACGGTGCAGTCACTCTGGAGGAAACAAAGGTTCCTGGTGCAAATTTCTTTTATCTACCCACATTATCCCATCCCACCCTAAAAAATCATCCGGCTGTAGCGGAAGTGATTCGGGACTTTTGGCAAAATCCAGTTATCATTGAAAACTGATCGTTTTTTTCATCGCCCAATCTAATTTAGACACTCGTGGAAATCACAGCCAACGTCCAAGAAACCCCTGTTAAAACCCCACAAAAGGTAATTGTTATCGGTGGTAGTATAGCCGGACTGTTAACCGCACGGGTGCTAGCCGATTATTTTGATCAGGTGACGATTATTGAACGCGATCGCGTTCCCGAACAACCTGAACCTCGTGCAGGAGTTCCCCAATCCCATCAGCTTCATGTCCTGTTAACTCAGGGATATCGCATCTTGAATCAGTTATTTCCTGGATTGGAAGAAGAACTGGCTGGCTTGGATGTCTCTACTCTCAACTGGACGGCAGATTTTCATTGGTTATTACCGGGTGGTTGGTCTCCCCGTTTTCCGTCTCACCTAAAAACTCAGGCGTGTAGCCGGAATTTGCTCGAATTCTTGATCCGTAAACGTTTGGCGGCTTACAGGAATCTGGACTTTAAAGAAGCGATTACAGTGACAGGTTTATTACTCAATCCTAACCGTACCACTGTTGAAGGTGTAAAACTGCGAAATTCTAACGGTACAGACACTCAATTATCTGCCCAGTTTGTCGTAGATGCTAGTGGACGAAATTCTCAAACGCCCCAGTGGTTAAAAAATGTAGGCTATGAAGCCCCCCAGGAAACTATCGTCAATGCCTTTTTCGGGTATGCGAGTCGCTGGTATCAATCCTTGGGCAATGAACCGTTAGATTATCATGTATTGTATTTAATGCCTTAGGCTCCCCATCAGTCAAGGGGAGGTGTACTCTATCGAGTAGAGGGCGATCGCTGGATAGTTTGTCTCATTGGTGTAGGTAGAGACTATCCTCCCACTGATGAAGCGGGGTTTCTGGACTTTGCTCAAAGTCTCAGCGATCCATCCGTTTATGAGGCAATTAAAAACGCTCAGCCGATTTCTCCTATCTATGGCTACCGACGCACAGAAAACCGTCTGCGTCACTATGAACGATTATCTCACTTTCCCGACAACTTTGTGGTGGTCGGTGATGCCGTTTGCACCTTCAATCCTGTTTATGGTCAAGGGATGACTGTTGCAAGTTTAAGTGCCTTAGTGTTAGACCAATGTTTTAATCAATACACTCAACATCGCTCGAATCCCGATCTAAAAGATCTGGGAAAGCATTTTCAAAAAAAGCTCGCTCTAGTCAACCAAACACCTTGGTTAATGGCAACTGCTGACGATTTGCGTTGGTCTACTACAACAGGAGATAAACCGAATATAATGACTCGATTTCTACAGCAGTATATCGATAAGGTGATTCTCGTTGCCAGTGAAAGAGCTGAAGTTTACCAAAGTTTTATCGAAGTAATTCATCTGATCAAACCCACCACGATACTTTTTAAACCTAGTATTTTGTGGCAAGTTATCAGACAGGCGTTTAGCTGATAGAATGAACGTTGTTAATCAAGATTCAATGTTTTAATGGGCTGGCTTAAAATGGCTAAAATTTTAGCAATATTTATATCGTCGGCATCCTCGATTACCAACTCCTCGTTATCGATCGCGACAGTTTGATCCGTAAGCTGGAGAAAGCGCCAGACACGACCCGTGGTTACAGCACCATAGATGCTTTCCATCATTCGGTCTCTGGCTTGGTTAAACCGTTGTGCGGCTACCATCTCGGCAATACACTGTCCTAAACCGACATTAGTACTCTCATTTTTGGCTTCGACAATTGTCACCACTGGGGACTCGATTTCTAATGTAAACGGTGAGGCACTCAAAATATAGTCACAAAAACCATTGAGTCCTTGGCTGGCATCAACATTAAAATCTCGACCCAAAAATAAGCTAACTTTACTATTAAACATCTCTCTAACTTCTATCAACAACGGTGCAATAATCAACTCGGAACGAGCTTTTTCAGTATCGTTATCAAAAGCGACTTTCAAATTACGCTTCAGGGTCATTTTAAGGTATTCGCTTGGTTCAAATCGTTCGCTTTGATAAAACAGATTAATCAGATTAATAGTAAGATCGAACTTAGCTTTAACTTGATTGATGGTTTTAAAATCGCTATAAGCCATGACTCAACATTCCTGCTGCTGCTTGGCGCTTCCAGACCATCAAGAGTTGCGGTAAGCGCTGTTTTAATTCGGCAACTTCATTGTATTCCTGATTACTGCTTGAGTGATTGAAGCCCATGAACCCAATCCCAGATTTTATTATATTTGCCCAACACGGCTGGGCGGATACCCATCACGCGATCGCAGCCCTAGCGAAATCCTTAGCCAATCCCCAATCTCTATTGATTACCCCCAATCTCGGTTGGTTGAAAACCTGGTGGCGAATTGAGCCGTTAATTCAACAGGTAGAAGTAATAGCCAGTGAAACCATTTCTCAGTATCCGGATACCCCTATCCGAATTATCGGTCATTCCATGGGCGGTTTAATTTGGCTAGAAATTCTCAATCAACATCCCGAATGGTGGTCTCAGATAGAATCGTTTGTCCTGGTTGCATCCCCCATTGGCGGGGCAGATTTAGCCCGATTAATTGACCCTTTTGGTGTTGGGATTGGTATGGCTGGTGCGCTAGGGATTAACCGCCGCCAGATTGCCCAATCCATCGCCAAAATGGTTCCTACATTAGTCATTGCTGGTGACATAGATGGGGGTAGCGACAGCACAATTACCGTTGAATCAACCAAGTTTTCCGGTGCCAAGTTTGTAAGTATCCCCAATTTAGCCCATGCCCAACTCAAAAATCATCCCACCGTCATCGGAATTATCCGGGAATTTTGGGCAAATCCGACAATAACTGACCCTTCCCCCCTAGATTTTACCGCTCAGTTAATTGAACGCTTGCAGTCAATACCTGGAATGACAGATGCTCATCCGCGAGACTTTGCCCGGAGTCAACCCTACATCACTTTTGCCAACGGATTCACGATTCGCCTCTGGAGAAGTCCATTACACGTTGATCATATCTTTGTCGTTAATCCCGAAGGGGAATGTCTTTACAGCGGCTTCGTTGGCTGGATGCATCGTGCAGCGTTACATCAAGCGTTAGCTGAAATTAGGCATCTGTCAACCAGTTTTCTATAGCCGTATTGGCGTGACCCAGCTAAAATTGTGGATTAGATTTGACCATTGAATCGGGCGCAAGTCGAAAGCGCCCCTACGTCTCCGGGCGTAATTCTAATTCATCGAATTAAGCGTGCCACGCCAGTAGGGTGCGTTACGCTTTGCTAACGCACCATTGTTTATCATCAACTACTCAACCGGGCAAAAATAACGGATCGCTCAAAAGATAACCTCTCGACCAAAAGAGCGATCGCTAAAACTATTCTTAGAGATTTTCGCACTGCCCTTGTTTTTGAGCCGCCGTGTTACCTCCTCCTGTGGGTGCAGGATCATTGTCCTGACACTGCAAGTTGTTGCCGATCAGATTAGATACGATCTCAGTCCCGCCATCATTGTTTTTCACTTGCATATCGCTGCCAAGGGCTTCTGGGTAAACTCGCCTCAGCCCTTGCCAGCCTACATCGAGCAACTGATAATTATCATGTTTCGCATCAAAAATAAGCTGGCACTCAAACTCTGAATTGTCCTCTTCCACATTTGTAAGGGCACTGCCGTGCCCCTACAATAATCTATCCAAACAAATCTGCTTGTTCCAGAGCTTCTTTAGACTCCTCGATTTCCGCCGCCTCCGGTGAACCTTTAAACGCTACTCGCAAGAAAGGTGGGGCTAAGAATGTCGTCAGAATCACCATAATGATAATCGCCGCTTCTAAAGGCTTACTCAAAACCCCACTAGCTGAACCAATCCCAGCAAACACCAATCCCACTTCACCACGAGGAATCATACCAACCCCAATCGCCAAGCGGTTAATTTGGGGTTGACCAATAAACGTCCAACCTGTAACCAATTTCCCGATAATCGCTACCCCAATTAAGAAAACAGCAATCACTAATCCTTCCCGATTTGCCGGAACCGCAGGATTGAGAACGCCTAAATCTGCTTTCGCACCCACAGCCACAAAGAAAATGGGGACTAAAATATCGGCAATGGGAACCACTTGCTTATCCAATTCTTTGCGCTTATCCGTTTCATCCAGAACCAATCCTGCAGCAAATGCCCCTAAAATCGCTTCTAATTGGATTACATTCGCTAAGAACGCCATTAAAAACGCAAAGGTAAACGCCGGAATAACCAATTGACCTCGCGTTTGTAACTTATCCGCGATCGTCACAAAGGAATGGTTGAAAAACTTACCCAGGAAAATAGAACCGAGGAGGAAAACAGTCGCACTAATAATCAGATAGATAACGTTGAAAACATCAACCTCACCTGTTTTCGCCAGACTAGCCACCACAGCTAATACGATGATACCCAAAACATCATCAATAACCGCCGCCCCGACAATAATTTGACCTTCTTTTGATTTGAGACGCCCTAATTCCGAGAGAACTTTGGAGGTAATCCCAATACTGGTAGCGGTTAACGCTGCACCGGCAAAAATTGCCGGAATCGCGGCAACATTAAAGAAAAACATCAACCCGGCTGTACCCGCGGCAAAGGGGGCGACGACTCCCACCACCGCCACAATTGCCGCTTGATAACCGACTTCTTTGAGATCCCGTAGATCCGATTCTAAGCCAATCTCAAATAAGAGGATGATTACCCCAATTTCGGCTAAAACCGAGACCACTTCACTCTGGGTTTCAAACACACTGATGACAGCCTCTGGGCTTAAATCACCAATCCATTGCAGCAGCTTCATCAGTAGCGAATCAGCCGCCACCGCACCACTTTCGGGAAAAACGAGCAGATGCAATGCTGAAGTACCTACTACAACACCGCCGACTAATTCACCTAAAACAGGTGGTAAATCAACTGCCTTGGATAACTCTCCCCCCACTTTACTGGCAAGATAAATGATAACTAAACTGAGCAACACACCAGCGAGTACAATTGACCCATTTTCTGGCGCTGTTGCTAATATGGGAATTGGTTGTATCAGGTCGGAAAAAATCATGGTCTGCATCTATTGTTTATCTTCAAGTCTGTGAGATTTATTGATGAGTTACCTTTGAGGTTTTTGGCACAGACCTATCCTTATCGGTCTAGACAAAGGTTTGCATCGGGTTAATTGGCAAAAACAAACCTTATTTTACTAAGTTTAACTCGTACTATAATTATAAGTCTTTGTGGCAAAATTAAGTAAATTTACAGATTTAATATTCCTAATAATTATCCCAATCCTTTCTTATCGTCCAGCTTAGATACTAGATCCCCGATTTCTTGAAGGAATCGGGGATCTGACCAACCCTAAACGCCTAAAAAAAATTACCCCATTAGAAACAGGGGGTTAGATATCAACCATATCCTACTTGAAATTGTTTAGTTGCTGATAGCCACATCATCGGCTTGACTGGGATAGGCAGTTGACGATGTACCATTTGCCGGGGGTTACCCCCCTTAGGACTCTGCTGTCCCAGAAAGGGTGCACCAAACAGGGCAGCAAAAAAGCCAACTAAAACAGCACCCCAAAGACCTGCTACAGCGCCAGCACCAGAGGCAACACCGAAAGCCACTGCCATGGGGAGGGCGATAATCGCCGCGGTGATCCCCCCAAGTATGTCACCTTGCAGATTTCTAAAATGTATACGATTCGTGATTCGCATTAGGCTCGGAGGAGTGAGAGAACGACAGTGTACTCATAAAGGGTTCAGTCTTGGGAACACTTTCTCATAATTTCCGGTAAAGGTTAAGCTTTGTAACACTTTTTAATATTTCTTTAATTAGATTAACTGACGATGCTCCATTCTTAGCATTTGGATTTTCAATAGAAAGCATAGAGAGAATGCTGGTGGAGGATGAGGGGATAGGGAAAAGCATCGGATCAGGCTCTGGAAATTGTCAACCTATGTTATTATGCTTTATCCCCATCGTCATTACTAGACCGGGCTTCCCCATCTCCCCCATCTCCCCCATCTCCCCCTCACCTCACCACTTATTCAGCAGACCCTATCTATTGGGCTTGATTGGGGCGTCCCATTCCTCTTCGACCTCGACGATTTCCCCGCATCTGACGTATTTGTTCCCGTTGTTCCTCGGTTAGAACATCTCGCATCTGTTCCCGTGCGGATTGGTGAATTTCCCGCATCTGATTCCGTTGTGCTTCGGTCAGATTTAGCGCCCGCATCCCTTCCCGGTGTCGCTGGCGTTGTCCCGGCAATTCTTGGAACTGTTCCCGTTGTTCGGGGGTGAGAATTTGTTCGATTTGCGAGTGTTTGTTATCCCGGATGCGTTCTAACTGCGTTTGTTGGTCGGTTGTTAGGTTGAGTTCCTCGGCGAATCGGGGTTGGGAAAATGCTGCCATCGGTGCAGCCGCGAGGGTAATTGCAGCGATGGTGGCGAATAGAGGAAAGACTTTGATTTTCATGATGTTACAGTTGTCAACAATTTGGTGTTCGATGTCTCTATCCTAGAAAATGTAAGGGTTGAACCGCCTGAGGCAAACGTCCTGATTTGAGGTGGGACTTTAGTCCTACTGTTTCAGGTGTGGGGGATATGGGGGAGAGGATTACCAATCAACAATGAACCATGAACCATCAACAATGAAACATGAACCATCAACAATGAACCATGAACCATCAACAATGAAACATGAACCATGAC
>NZ_JBKHHI010000302.1:0-8266 GCF_046539235.1 Coleofasciculus sp. | reverse complement strand
GTATGTTCCATTTACTGGCTCTAACTCCCACGGTTATACCCACAAGGGTAGCGTTAACGTGACCTCCTCCCCGTTTAAAATCATCACCCGCCCCGGTGCGGTGAAGCGGGGAAAAGAGTATGGATTTTTCCGCCGTCAATTGCACTTTGAAGTACCGGATAAATCGGGAGTCAGGAAGCGCAAAGGCGGAACGATTACCCCCTTTGGAGTGAGGATTGGTGATTTGGTAAGAGCAGAAAAAGCAGGGATTGTCTACATTGGCTACGTCAGCGGATTCACCGATACCGAGAGGAGCAAAAAGGTTTCCGTTTGCGACTACACCTGGAAGCGTATCGGGCAATTTGCTCCTAGTAAAGTTGAGTTAATCAGGAGAAATAATGGCTTATGCGTAGCGTGAAAAAGTTGGACGCCTCCATTCTTCCGGCATCCCGCTATCCCTCCCCACCCTACTATCGTTGAAGGTGGGGACTCCCGCGAACACGTTGAACGGGAGATAAACTATTCGGCATTTAAACCTTAATGTCAATAATGGCGAAATCCTTGGTGTGCGTTTAGCGAAGCCATGCCGCAGGCTTTAGCGAAGCCATGCCGCAGGCTTTGCATCTTGCTCGCTACCCATTCCCAATTTAAATGCATTACAGCTTACCAATTTTATGTTCCATCCAGTTGGCTAAACTTGATGAAAGCGAGGAACACTCTTGATGACTGCCACCCTGATTCAAAGTCCAGATCGCGTTGTTTTACCTAATATTAGCTGGCAAACGTATCAGTTGTTAATTAGGGATTTTGAACAAGAACCAGCTATCCGTCTGACCTATGATCGCGGGATGTTAGAAATCAGAATGCCCTTAGATCCTCATGAAACTTACAAAAAACTTCTAGGACGGTTGGTTGAAGCAGCGACTGAAGAACTTAATATTGAAATTCGCAGCCTGGGTTCACGTACTTGCGATCGCGCAGATTTAGCCAGAGGATTAGAACCCGATCAGTGCTACTACATCCAGAATGAAGCGCTGGTTCGAGGAGTCGCTCAAATTGACTTAAATCAATTTCCACCTCCTGATTTAGCCCTAGAAATTGATATTACCAGTAGCTCAATCAATCGCCTGTCGATTTATGCAATCCTGGGAGTACCAGAAGTCTGGCGTTACGACGGACAAACACTAACCATCCTGAGTTGGCAAAACGGCGAATACCTATCTCAAGACAGAAGTATCGCCTTACCTTTGCTAAATGCTGAGGATCTGGTTAGATTCTTAGCCTTAAGAAACACGATTGGAGAAACCAAATTAGTCAAACAATTTCGTCGATGGGTGAAAGACAGCATGGCTGAGGCTGAAAGCTAGCTTTTACTTTTCACCGCCACCCCAACCAGCGCAACACAGGAACCAGCAGATAATAACTAACGCCTAACCAAAATCCTATGGTAATACCGAGTAAACTAAAGAAACTAATGGTATTGATAAAATCTAACCAACCGCCATCAGAGAATGAAAAGATATGAACTAATACCTCCAACGGTAAGATATTGAACCGAACTAAGCCGGAAAATATCACACCCGTACCCGCTGCGGCTACGGCGGCATGAACCAGGTAATGACTGGGTAAACCTAATCCTAACACCAAGGGAATAACTGCAATAGCTGTGACTAAACCCAGTAACCGATCCGCGATCGCATAAGATAACGATACCTGCCAAAGATCCCATAATCCTACCAATCGTTCCTTGGGTAAAATCGACACCTGCCAAATAAACCAACCCACACCATACCCAAAAATCCCGGTTATCCCAGCAATAATCCGCCGTTTCTGTTGACCGAATCCTCCCGCCTCCGTTAATCCCCACGCTGTTCCTAAACCCGCACAAGCAAACATCAGGAGTTCCCGCCAGGGGATAATCTGAATTTCGGGAACGATGAGAGTCCATTGTCCACTCATCCAATCCGCAAAGCGATCGCCAACAATTGTCCGGTTAATCAAAGCAAACCCAGCGGAAGCGCCAAAGGCTGCACCCATTCCCGCCATAACCATTTCCCAGGTGGTATCTAAACAAGCCAGAACTATGCTGATAAAGACTCGCCACACCCAGCGCACTAAACTAACAATAATTTCAGCGCAGGTAATCAGAACTCGACTAGAAATCTCCTGTGCTGTTCCTGCGGCTTTAGCCAGCCTCTGAGATAATGAGGAAGACGATTTTCCTTTAAAATGGCAACTGACAACCAAACGCCGTTGAATCTCGGCGGCTTTAGTGGGTCGATGGTGGGGATCAAGGCGAATCATACTATCGAGTAAGTTAGCTAAACCCCGACGGACTTTAGTGCGATCGCGCCAGTGAAATTCACCCGTCGCCGGATCTTGTAACTCTGCTAAATCTTGACCCGTGAGTAATTGAATCATAGTACGCCCTAAGGCATAAAAATCAGCCCTTGGTCCGACCACATCCCCCGCAATCTGTTCAGGGGGACTATAACCCGGAGAAATTAAGCGGGTGGAACGATTCTCTGTCCCCACAGGGATCGCGCCAATTTGTTTCGCGCCGCCAAAATCAATCGCCACCAGTTGACCGGTTTCCTCGCGCACCATTAAGTTCGAGGGTTTAATATCCCGGTGAATAATTCCCAAATCATGTAACTCCTGGAGAATATCAGCCGCTTGGTACAGCCAATTCATAATCAACATTTCCGGACATCCCTGAGGATAATGGTTTAAGATCGCCTCCAGCGTCTGACCCTCTATTTTTTCCATGACCAGACAAGGGAGTACCCGATGTTGGCATGATCTCAGACTTACGGTAAAATAGCCATCGGACTCCACCTTAGGCATACCCGGATGGTTCAGACGTTGTAATACAGCTGCCTCTTGTTCAAATAGCTGCAACGCCTTGGGTGACGTTTCCACCAAAAGTTTCAATACTTTTTCGGTCTGATGCTGCTGATCCCAAACGGTGTAAATTGCCGCAAAACCCCCTAGACCCAACCGATGGAGAGGAACGTAGCGATTATTTAGCCGCAGCGGCGATCCACAACTGCTACAAAACTTAAAGTCCCCAGATTGAGGATAAGGACGGGGGCAGTTGGGATTAATACAATAGACCGACTCGATAAATGACTGATGCACGATCACCAGCGATAGACGATGCCTCTCGATTCTACACAGTGACATCCTCCTACACTAAATACTTGGCATTATAGTGTAGGCTTCCAAGCCTCACGACTTAGCTTTCCTGGTTTTTCCCCTTCGGCTACGGTCAGAGGGTTTCGCCACTTGCCTAGATTGAGTTGCCTCAATCCCCGGTAGTAGAGACGCGCCATGGCGCGTCTCTACTGGCAGTTTCCATTCCCGCAAGCCCTTGAGTCCGTTAGCATACATTAACCCATCTCCCTTGGTCGAGTAGGCGTCTCCCTTGTCCCGTAGAGTGGGTTAACTAACAGTAGGATACCCATCTCACCGGAACCCAGTATTTCTGTCTTAAGAAGGATATCACACCTGTTTAGGGAACATTTTTTTGACGAGAACAGTCCCAGATTGCCTGTTGGCTGAATTTTAATTCTTAACTAACTAAAACCAACTTTAATCCAATTTATGTAAAGCTTTCACAAATTATTGTTTAGTTGTAATATAAAGAATTTATGTGAATTTTTTTATTTTGATGAAATCAATAAAAAGTCATGTTATTAATTTAAATAGGCAAATCGATTGTGAAGTTTAGATGAGTCATAGTCGATTTCAGTGTGTATGCCGATCCTGGTGGTCAGCGATCGCGAATAGCCATCAAACGATGACTGCTTTCTGGAAACCAACTGACTACACCGATTAATTCAAAGTTATGCCACTAGACACCAACCTCGCTGGGATTGACAATACATCAATGATGAGCATGCAACATAATCACAATCTACCTCATCAAGACAATCCAGTAAAGCAAGCCGAACATCAAGAATTATTGGATTTAGTCCCTGATTCAGCGGCAACTCATGTCGCTGTAAACGATGGGTCATGGTTTGATCCAAATACATGGGAGCAAGGTCAAGTTCCTGGAACTGATGCTAAAGTCGTCATTTCTGAAGGTGTTCATGTCACCTACGACGCCGAGAGTGACACTCCTCTGAAAACCGTGCGTGTGGATGGAACATTGGAATTCGCCCACAACCGCAACACCAAAATCGTCGTAGACACATTCATCACATCACACACCAGTACCTTAACGATTGGTAGTGAAGCCAATCCGATTCAAGCCAACAAAACTGCCCGAATTGTCATTGCCGACAACGGACAAATTGATAGCAATTGGGACTCTACCCTGATTAGTCGCGGCGTTGTTACTCACGGTCAAGTGAGAATTCATGGTGCAGAGAAACTCGATTTTATATCGCTTCAAGAAGATGTCTCAGCCGGTGACAATGAACTGATGTTGAATCTGCCCGATGGTATGAATACACCGGCGGGCTGGCAAGTTGGGGATCAATTAGTCTTAGGTGGAACATCCTACAATCCCGACGGTTCTGATGACGATAACAGTCGGTTCCAAGATGAGGTGCTAACCATCACCGAAATTAACGGCAACCGGATCAAATTTACCAACAACGATATTACTTCTGGTGATAATACCGTACTCCGATTTGACCACCAGCGCCCCGAAGGATTTGAGGGCGAGGACTTAAACCTTTACATCGCCAACACCAGTCGCAACGTTATCTTTGAAACCGAAAACGCTGAAACCTTACCCACTCAGCAACGGGGTCATGTGATGTTCATGCACAACCCGGATGTTGAGGTACAAAACGCCGGATTTTACAACCTGGGACGGACGGATAAAAACAGATTGGCTGATGACCCAGGAGAAAATGTCGATGGTTCACCGGGTTCCGGAACCAATCCTCGTGGGCGATATGCATTGCATCTGCATCGCACTGGGGCTGAGGATATCAATAGCACACCCTCTTTAGTCAAAGGTAACGCCATTGTTGGCAGTCCGGGATGGGGAATTGTACATCATGACAGCCACGCCGTCTTGGAAGATAATGTGGTGTTCGATGTGGTCGGGTCTGGAATTGCCGCAGAAGCCGGAAATGAACTGGGTGCGTGGCGCAATAACATTACCATCAAAACCACAGGCGATGACAATCCCCAAGCCGACTTTGACGGTTCAGACCGCGTTCCCCTGTTTGATATGGGCTTTAACGGCGAGGGGTACTGGGTGCAAGGGGCTGCTCAAGTCGAAATGGTGGATAATATTGCCATTAGCGCTGCAGGCGGTGGGATTAATATCTTTAATGGCGTAGATGGAATCTCTAAGGTTAGAGAGGCTGACACGATTGCGGTTAAGAATATGTCACCAGAACTGCAACCCATCCTGTCTCAGGCGTCCTTTGATAATGACCCAGACACTCTCGATGTCACTAACGTACCCCTGCGTCGCCTATCCGGTTTCGAGAGTTATAACTCGGATATGGGGATAATCTTCTGGAACCATCAGCGGAATAATGATGGTCAGTTAGGTTTCCAGGGTCCAAGTCTCAAAGAAGCCCATGATGTTCGCTCATTAGTAGATAATTTCAAACTCTGGAATATCTATGGCGAGGGTATCTTCACTCAGTACAGCACGCAGATTGATTTTGTCGATGGGTTAATTGTGGGTGACACTGATAACCCAGTTCCCTTCAAAAGAGGTATAAATGGGGATGGTCGTGGGTATGGGATTGGTCTGAATCCGCTTTCTCAAGACCTTCTGTTCAAAGATATCCGGGTTGAGGGGTTTGAACATGGGGTGAAGCTTCCTTGGGAAGGTCCGAATGACGGGGGTGTGCCGTTTCTGGGGTCACGCATTGAAGACAGCCATTTGGCAAATAATACGCACAATCTATCCAAACAGAAAAGTTTTGGTGATTCGGAGACATTCCCCGATTACTTCGAGGTTGTTAACACCACCTTTGACGTGTCGCCGACGAACATCGCGCCGATAGCTGACTTCAACTATGAATCGGTTGGCAATCAAGGGGTGGTCTTGTTTGATGCCAGTGCGTCCTTCGACAGTGACCCACCGGATACATTAGACCAGACCAATGAGGCGATCGCAAGTTACGGTTGGGATTTTGATAATGATGGGACTATAGATGAATTTGGTCGCCAAGTCAATCACCAATTTGACCCAACGGGTTCTCACAATGTCAGCCTGACGGTTTGGGATAGCCAAGGCGCAACCACTACTTTAACTCAACAGATTCAGGTAAACCCAACCGCCTATACCAACCTAATTCTCGATAGCGACTTCAGCGATTCGGGTGAATTTGGGGGACCAAACTGGGGTATTGACCATAAACGAAATGGTCAAGGTTGGCAAGGAACGGGTTGGTCGCGTAATTCCAACATTGGTGATGGGGGTGCAGCGGTTTTCGATGCAGACTCGCGGGGAACCGGATTAGGACAAATTTTTCTGGACAACAACCTGCGTCGGGGTCAGCAAACCTTAAGCTTGGATATCAAGAATACAGAAGGAGATGACCGAGCCAACGAGATTACCGTGCGCCTCTGGGGAGTTGAGGGAGAATTTGACGGGGGGATTGGTTCTGATGGACCGACTCAAGTGGGAGCGATTCCGATGAACCGAACCCTGTTACTCGAAGAAACAGTCGGCGGTTCTACCTTTGACTGGACGAACGTTGAGTGGGATGTAGACTTTGGCGATGGCTATCAGTTTGTTGTCTTCAGCGTTAATGCTGACAAGAAGACTTCCGATAG
This sequence comes from Coleofasciculus sp., assembly GCF_046539235.1. Lineage (GTDB taxonomy): Bacteria > Cyanobacteriota > Cyanobacteriia > Cyanobacteriales > Coleofasciculaceae > Coleofasciculus. The sequence goes on along the minus strand of NZ_JBKHHI010000302.1, from coordinate 1,525 downwards.
TGATTTCATTGCCGTTGACAATGTGGTTCTGGATAGTCCGGTGATTAACCCTCCTCCCAGCAATGGTAACGGTACAGGGTTAAAAGCCGAATACTATAATAACCGCGATTTTACCGACTTAGCCCTAACTCGCACTGATGAAACCGTGGACTTTAAGTGGGGTTCAGGTTCACCCGATGCGGCGATAGATTCCGATACCTACTCGGTACGCTGGACAGGTTCAGTCGCCCCCCTCCACTCAGAAACCTACGAATTTTTCACAAATTCTGATGATGGTGTACGCCTATGGGTAGATGACCAACTACTGATTGACAATTGGACAAATCACGCCGCTACAGAAAATAGCGGTACAATTGACCTGCAAGCTGGTCAACAGTATGACATCCGCATGGACTACTACGAAAACTTTGGCAAATCGGTAGCACAATTGTTGTGGTCAAGTGAGAGTCAAGGTAAGGAGATTATTCCGGAATCTCAGCTTTATTCCCCTGCTGTTGATACGGCGATTCTAGATGTTAGTAGTAACAGTAAGGAGATTATTGGGGAATCTCAGCGTTCTTCTCCTACTGTTGCTGCTGCGAGTCCAGATGTTAGTGGTAACGGTACAGGTTTAACTGCCGAATACTACAATAACCGCGATTTTACCGACTTAGCCCTAACTCGCACTGATGAAACCGTGGACTTTAAGTGGGGTTCAGGTTCACCCGATGCGGCGATAGATTCCGATACCTACTCGGTACGCTGGACAGGGTTTGTGGAACCGCTTTATTCCGAAACCTATCAGTTCAAAACCTCTTCTGATGATGGGGTGCGATTGTGGGTAAATGACCAGCTACTGGTTGATAATTGGACAGACCATGCGGTTAAAGATAATCGTGGCACGATTGACCTAGAGGCGGGACAACAGTACGAAATTCGCATGGATTACTATGAAAACCGAGGAAAATCGGTAGCAAAACTGGCTTGGTCTAGTGAGAGTCAATCGGAGGAGATTATCCCTCAACGTCAGCTTTATGCGGCTAATTCCAGTGATTTTTCGACCAATGAAATGATGCAAAATACTGCTAATTCTTTGACAACGGTTGCGTCGGGAGGTGACGAACTTTTAGGCGATACAGGTGTTGAAGCTTTCGACAATGGTGGACATTCGCATCTGCTTCTAACTGAAGAAAATGGCAGTCAGAAAAATTTTGATCCTGCAACTGTAGAACTGACTTTAGCTAGTTACCAAGAAGTATCAGACTCGGTTACTGCTAGTGAAGTGACGCCGATTAATCTGACGAACAGCATCGGTATCGGAGATCCTTTCACGAATGAGACTGTTGAATCTCTGATTGAAATGCCTCAAGCTGAACTGCTGACGGTTCCAACGCTTGTGTAATATCAGATTGGTTAAGTTTAGACGATGAGGGTGATATAGTAATCGCCATAGCGGTTAGGACGCATCTTATGGTAGAGACGTTGCATGCAACGTCTCTACAACAGTTTGTTTGTCCTAATCGATATGTCTACTGCTAGAATAGGG
>NZ_JBKHHI010000301.1:0-8287 GCF_046539235.1 Coleofasciculus sp. | reverse complement strand
GACCAATGACCAATGACCAATGACCAATGACCAATGACCAATGACCAATGACGAAAATGTGAGCCGATGATGAAAAAGCTATTACAGGTATTAATTGCGTTAGCTTTGGCAGTTTTTGCCATCATGATATTTGCGCCAAAAGCCTTAGCATTTTGTGGATTTTATGTAGCCAAAGCAGATACAAAGCTTTATAACCAAGCCTCTCAAGTGATTATCGCACGGGATGGCGATCGCCGGATTTTTATGATTAAATTACCTAAATTAGGGAAATTTGGTAAGTATCCCATCTATAATGCATTAATCATTGAGCAATCCAATGGCGATTAAGGGCAACTGAGACGAAAGCCAGACAAGTAAGAGTAAGGATTGGGAATTGACCAAAGATTTCCTCTCAGAGTATGTTTATGAACAGAAGAAAGGGGAAAAAGTTACTCTCGGCTGCTCCTTTCCTCTGGTAACGGCTAATCTGGAGAGGATAAATGTCCGACGTTCAAGATGCATCACCCAATCAACTAGTTTGTACAGTCTTGCCGACTTACAACGAGCAGGACAATATCACTGCGCTGATTGAGCGCCTTCTGGCGAGTAACGCCGCCCCCTACCTGGTGCTTGTGATTGATGACAATTCCCCTGATGGCACATGGCAAATTGTAGAACAGTTTGCCGATCGCTATCCTATTTCCTCTACTTCACCAGAGGATGGTAACAGATTGGCGGTTGCCTTAGTCCGGCGTATTGGTGAAAAAGGTCTAACCTCGGCTATCCAGCGCGGCATTGATGAGGCGATTCACACCTATAATGCTGGAATCGTCACTTGGATGGATTGTGACCTCTCCATGCCCCCTGAAGACGTACCCCGACTGGTGCAAGCTATCCAGAAAAACGAAGCCGATGTTGCCTTTGGTTCCCGGTGGGTTCCGGGGGGAACGGATAGAGCTCACGGTTTAATGGCTCGCACCCTAAGTTGGATTATCAATTCCTTCGCCAGAGTGATGCTATACAGCCGGATACATGATTACACGAGCGGTTTCATCGCCGCCCGCGCCGAAGTATTGGAGCGCATCAAGCTGCGTGGGGGTTATGGTGAATACTGCATCGATTTGTTATACCGTGCCAAACGACTCAACTACCGACTCGTCGAAATCCCTTACATCTGCGTACCTCGTACAGCGGGGGAGAGCAAAACGGGTATAAACTTGTGGGATTACTTAGTCAAAGGACGCAAATATGTGTCAACTATCTGGCAGCTTTCCCGGAAAAAATCATTAACTTAAGGCTTGCTTTCGGGAGTCTTGTGGTAAGGGGAGGGAACAGGAAACAGTTAACAGTTAACAGAGAACAGGCAATAGGCAACAGGCAATAGTTGAGGGAAGATTGTATGAGCGCTTCCTCCAAAATGCTACTGTAGGGTGGGCACTGCCCACCAGCCTTAACTTAGAAACGTTAGGAGTCTGGTTCTGTGTTATTGCCCACCTTCTGATAAAATCTCTTTAACGGTGACGGCGACTCGTTCTATCTGTTCAGGGGTTAACGCCATACCACTGGGAATATAGAAGCCTCGGCGGGCTAAACGTTCAGCGACAGGGTAAGACTCCCCTTTGAATAGTCCCATCTTATGAAATACAGGCTGTTCGTGCATAGGCCAAAAGAATGGGCGACTGCCGATTTTATGTTCTCTTAACCGTTTCATTGCCTCTGTCGCATCAAAAGACACCTCATCGGTTAAGACTACACCATACACCCAGTAAATGTTTTCCGCATAATCGGTGCGGGGAAGGGGTAACTCTAAACCTGCTACATTCCCAAGAAGTTCTGTGTAACCTTGTCCCATCTGGCGTTTACGACTTACAAATTCATCCAACCGCTCTAATTGAGCCAGTCCAACGGCGGCTTGTAAGTTGGTCATGCGTAGGTTCCAGCCTAAGTCTTCATGGACAAAACGCTGCTGGGGTTGAAAACACAGATTTCGCAGAGAACGACAGCGTTGAGCTAGGTTATCGTCATCGGTGACAATCATTCCCCCTTCACCTGTGGTAATGTGTTTGTTGGGATAAAAGCTAAACGTACTAATATCACCCAAGCTGCCACAAGGTTTTCCCTTATAGGTTTGACCGTGCATTTCGGCAGCATCTTCAATCACCAATAATTTATATTTTTGGGCTAAAGCTTGGATGGCGTCCATCTCCACAGGTAATCCGTAGATATGGACAACCATAATCGCTTTGGTTTTGGGGGTAATCTTTGCTTCTACCTGCTGGACATCCATATTCCAGGTGTGGGGGTTGCTGTCCACGACAACTGGAATCGCCCCCGCCCTGACAATCGCAGCGGCACAGGAGATAATCGTAAATGTGGGTAGAATGACTTCATCCCCTGCACCAATTCCCAGAGCAACGATAGCCGCATCCAAAGCCATGGAACCATTACTCACAGCTATGCCATGTTTTCGTTCCACACGAGTGGCAAATTCGGCTTCAAATTGCTTGACGAATGGTCCTTCAGACGAAATCCATCCTGTGTCTATACATTCATTGAGATATTGCTTTTCTTTGCCGTCTAACAGGGGTTCATTGACCGGAATTGGTTCTCCCATAGTTGGTTAATCCGTTATCTTGACCTGTTTGCTCTCAACGCCGGGGAAACGAGTCTTGTCCTCATTCCCCACATAAGGACCTTGCTTGACTTCAATCATTTCTACTTCTTCTAAGACTTCAAAGCCATGTCCTCCTTTAATCAAGAGAATGACATCTCCAGCTTCTAGGATATGACTCTCTAAATACTGTTGCTGGTCGTCATAAAAATCGACTCGCAGTTTTCCTTGTTTAATAAACAGAACTTCCTGAGTGTAAAAGACTTCTCGACGGACTTGATTGTGGATGTGAGGGGTAATCGTTTTTCCCGTCGGATGCCTCATATAGGCTAGCTGTTGCGAAAAGCTGTCAGGGGTAAAAAAGTGAATACCAGGTTGGTTAAATTCAGTGGTAATAATAATGGCAAATACTTCTTGGTTATGAACAATTTCTTGTAGTTGTTTTTTGCGAGGTTTTATTAACATTGGAGTTCTCAAAGTAGAGTTGGATCAAGACGACATTGGCGCTATAACTAGAATTTAAAGTATAGCTCAACGATTACTCGTCTACAAGGGTTGCTTAATCGAGGCTTCGTAGATGGGATATTTGCCAAACTGACCTAAATTAGACAATTCAATCTGAAAGCGCCGCTCACCTTTAGTGAATTGGAGATTATCCTGACTATCTTCGGGTGGCTGGCATTTTCGATAAGGATAACATACATAAATAAATTGATCCTGATTCTGCTCAACTAATACTTTACTCAATTTAACTAAATCAGTGCTAGTTTCCGCCTGAAAAAAGAACTTTTTGCCTCGGAGAGGGGGTTCTAGTAATTGAGCCGCGTATTGATGAGAAACTGCAATCACCCGTTCTGGAGTTTCTCGCAAGAGTTGGGTGGCGGGAGGAACACCTTGATGCGCCTTCTGCAACGCCAGTGTGCCTAAGTAAATGTTTTTGTGGATGCCAATGGCTAAGAGGACAACGATGGTAAAAATGCTGATGTATCGGAAAAGGGGACGTGATCTGTCCTTGATCAAATTTAGCTCCTCTATCGTTACCCAGGTTACTAAGGGTATAAGAGACAATAAGTATCGTGGTCCCCACTGCTTACCCCCAACCGCAATCTCGTCCGCGCCAGAATCTAACAATAAACAAGCACCAGCGGTGAACATCACACAGATTAGATAGATTACCCCTATCCTAGCATTGAATTTTACCTCAATTTTTCTGAACACATACAGCCACGCGATCGCGATGAGGATTGGTATACTATATTGCTTAATCGCTGTCTTTAACTCAGCCGCACCTCCGGTCAGAAACAGATACCCAGCGGCGGCAATTAATAGACCAATTATACCAATGGTTACAAGTTTCAGATTCAGTTTAGCTTCTAGTCTCTTAAAGCCATACAAGAGCAAGTAAAGCAGCGGAAAAAAGGCGAGCGGGAAGTACTCAAATCCGACGACACTAAGTTCCTGAAAATTGCCCCAAGCCTCGGCAAGACGGCGAGTCCAAGAGAACTCCTCGACAATTTCTACAGCATGCATTCCCAGAAAAAGACCGTAAACCAGTTTGTTGGCGACAAAAAATAGGCTGACTGCCACGAACATACTAGCGATAAAAGTTTCCTTATTTTTGGCTAAATAATGGATAGATTTGAAGTTAAACTTGTTAAACAAATTCAAAAAATTACTCTTCGCTAATGCGGCAATAATCACCAAAGCGGATAACGTCGCCACCATAGACAAAAACTCAGGTCTAAACCAAGCCGATAAACCGATTAAACCGCCACTGACTACAGCAGTGGGTTTCGATAAACCCGATGGATATCCGATCATTAGCAGCATTGCCATACCTGCAAAGCAAAGCGCAACCGCAAGGCTATGCTCCCAATACATGGCACTATACAGGGTTAAGTGCGAGGCAAAGATCAGACCAATTAACGCAATTGAGGTATGAAATGCACTAACCTTTAAACGCTTACAGGTAAGATAGAAAGTACCCCAGATTGCCCAAGTGGCAACTAACGGAACCAGATAAAGACCTCTGAAGCCAAAAAGCGCATAAAATGGTGCGGTAACTAGGGGAAACGTAAAGGGAAAGGTAATGTAATAGCGCCCCGCTACGTTGTAAACAAACGGTGGTGCATAAGGATATAGTCCATCCTGCCAAAGATTTCGCACCCAGGCTTCTGTGGGTTGCCAGAGATCAAAGCGCCATTCACCCGTACTTAACTGCTGTGCGAGTAAGGATTTGAGCGCAGCATCGCCGCTAAAATACGTACCTTCGGGAATTTGAAATTGTAAATAGAGTGAAAATAACACTCCAATGACAATAATCCCTAACGGAATCGGCTCAAGCTTGATTTTCATGAGTGTGTAGGGTGACGATTCATTAAGCCAAAAGTTTATCTTGATAAGAGTCGTTTAGGCGACATGGCGTCAAGCAACAACTTGATCATTATATAACGGAGTTTCTTGGCAACGTCGTGATTTTCAATGGCTGCCAATTATTTTACATTTATTTAGAAATCTGTGGCAGCCGCTGAAAATTTCGTTTATTCTAGGAAAATCATCGTTTTTTGACCAATACAGCTTGACAACCCTGGTCGTCTTTAGAGGATTATATTTATATTTATTTACAAAACGTAAAATAGTCCGGCAACTTGATGGCGTATCTTTCACCTAATCCTTACAATTAACGGTTGTATAGTTATATAGTATTGCTCTTATGTGGAAATCTTTTCAGCTAGGATCTTGGTTGATCACGGCAGGTATCGCTTGGTTCCTCGGTTACATTTATAACGTCCATCATGGCGGTGAATTAAGCTTCCTGCGAAAAATGTACGAACACAAGATAGCAGTAGCTGAACAAGTACAAGCACCAACCCGAGTGCTGATTGTGGGGGGTTCAGGAGCGAATTATGCCACGAGTGCGGCGGCGATAGAAGCGGAACTGGGTATTCCGGTGTTCAACCTCGGATTAGATGGACCAGTGGGGCTGAATGTAATCCTGCCTAGTATTTTAGAGCAAGTAAGCCCTGGAGATATTGTGCTGCTGATTCCTGAAGATTTAATTCTTTTAGATGATGATGGGTTGCTAGACCGTTCGGTGCCATTTGGTATTGCCATTGGACGACCAGGTTTGGGTGATGTTCCACCCCAGCAGCTAGCTGAAAACTTATTGCTGGTGGGAACACCGACTCTACGAGGACTGACGAAATCGACAATAGACCTGATCGAAAAAGGCGAAATGACGGGATATTACTCCGATCCTTTTACTAACCGAGGAGATCCCACAGTGACCAAAGTCCGCCACGGTAAGTGGTGGAAATGGCAAATTAAGGAACCGATTTCTGATCATGCCATAGAGCGAATCACTAAATTTCGGGAGCAGGTGGAAGCCAAAGGCGCTACTTTAGTTTTATCCTTACCTTGGGTCTATGGTAGTACAGAGCAAGAGTCGATCGCGAATATGAGAAAGATTGCCGCAGAGTTAGAAAAAATTGCCCCGGTAATCGCCTATGATCCAGAGACGTTTAACCTAAAAAGCGATTCGAGTTTGTTTGCGGATACGCACCACCACCTTTTACCGGACAGTCGGAAAATTAGAGCGAGAGAACTGGTTGAAGGATTAGAACCCTTTGTTAAGAAAGACCGCACCCAGGCGAAGTAAGTCAAGTCAGAAAATTTAAGATTTTCGGAGTTAATCGGGCTAAATTTAAACGGTTTCACGTGCTGAATGGGTTTTCTCGATACAAAAGAAGGTTTATTTTAGTATGGTTGGTGATAAAGCAAAAACTAAACGTCCTTTAGCCTCTAAGATAGAGGAAGTGTTTGGGCTTGATCTGCGATCGCTAGCAGTTTTTCGTATCGGTCTGGCGTTGATGGTGATTTGGGATTTAATCATCCGAGTTAAAGGGTTAAATGCTCATTATACGGATTATGGTATACTCCCGCGCAGCGCCCTAATTGACGAATTGCTCAATCCCTGGTATCTGTCTATCCATTTGATTAGCGGTCAGCCCTTTGTCCAAGGGCTACTTTTTTTATTGGCGTTTTTTATCGCTTTGATGATGTTGGTGGGGTATCGCACCCGACTAGCAACAATTGCGACGTGGGCGTTAGTTATCTCCCTGCAACACCGCAATCCGGCGTTAATTTTTGCTGCCGATGATGTGCTGCGAGCGATCCTGTTTTGGGCTATGTTTTTACCCTTGGGTGCGTGTTATTCGGTGGATAGTGCGCTGAATACATCAACCCAACCATTACCCAAGCGGGTTGTCTATGGTGCGACGTTTGCCTTGATGGTACAACTGTGCTTTATTTATATGTGGTCGGCGGCGTATAAAACCCAGAGTGAAATTTGGTGGCCCCAAGGCGATGCGGTGTATTATTCCTTAAGTTTCGATCAGTATGTATCGGGATTTGGTCTATTTTTACTGAGCTTTCCGCCACTCTTGTTAAAAGCGATTACATTTAGCGCCCTCTGGTTTGAATGGATCGGACCGTTGATGATATTTATTCCCTTCCGGAATAGCTTTTTCCGCTGCGTGGCGATTGTTTCGTTTATTCTGTTACATATTGGGTTTGAGTTAAGTTTTGAACTGGGGGTTTTATCGTTTCTGAGTATGGCGACGTGGTTGGCGTTGCTTCCGAGTCCGGTTTGGGATGGACTGGCTAAGCGGTTGAATACCGATAAACGTCGGGGGTTAAGGATTTATTATGATGCCGATTGTGGCTTTTGCAAGAAGGTTGTCCACCTAATTCGCACGTTTTTAATTTTGCCGAGAACTCCGTTACTAATGGCTCAAGATGATGCGTCCATTTGTGCGGATATGGAAGCCAAAAATTCCTGGGTGGTTGTGGATTGGCAAGGAAATCGGCATTTTAAGTTTGAAGCTATCGCCTATGTGGTGAGTCTATCGCCGTTATTTGGGTTCTTGGCTAAGGTGTTGAGATGGCGTCCAGTTATGGCGGTGGGGACGAGGTTTTATGAGACAATAGCCACCAATCGGCGCACGGCTGGGATGTTGACTAAACCGCTAAAGTTTCGCCCGATTGAGGTGCGTCCTTCACGGCTGCTGAATGCGATCGCGTTAGCTTTACTACTGTTTACATTTATTTGGAATCTTCGCAGTTTTGCTGCTCAAACCTTTTCCAGACGATCGGTTGAGAAAGATGACTGGATTAGTGCGACGCATAAGTTTTTGAATCGCCGGACATTTCAGCGCCTTGATCCGGTGAGTCGTTTGACGCGATTGGATCAGTCGTGGAGTATTTTTGCGCCGTCACCGCCTCTAGATGATGGTTGGCATGTGATTGAAGGTAAACTGAAGAATGGCAGTGAAATCGATGTTCTTCTCGGTGGGGGTGCGGTGAATTGGGATAAGCCGACTCCTCAGCAGTTAAAGGCGATATATGGGAATCAGCAATGGCGGGTTTATTTCATTAATTTAAATCGCGCGATCGGCAAAAAGCTTTATCCTTATTATGGCAAGTATCTCTGTCGGACGTGGAATGCTACCCATGAAGGTGGTAAGCAATTGGAGAGTTTTGAGATGTATTTTATGGATGAGAGAACTGTACCGCCAGGTGAACCTCAAGAGGTAGAGAAGGTTAAGAGATTGGAGCAATCTTGTTCGGATTAGTTACCCTCTTTTTGCCACGGCGATTAAAATCGCTGCTACACTAATGTATGCGAAGCCTTCCCGA
>NZ_JBKHHI010000300.1:0-8357 GCF_046539235.1 Coleofasciculus sp. | reverse complement strand
TAATCATTGCGATCGCGTCACCCATCCGATTATCCTTAGACTTGGGGGAAAAGCTTGAATGCTGTTGATTTGTGTCTGTGCCTTTGTATGGAGAGATCGCGCTGATGGATGAACAAGCGGCTGTATTACTGGAAAAAATTCGCCAGCAATTTGATTTTGGTCCCTATCCACGAATTCCGATAGACCGCTCCCCGAAAGATAATGTCCGCGAACTCTATATTCATAATTTTGTCACACCTTATTATTTAAGGAATCAAAAGGTAATAGATACGGAGCAGATAACAATTTTAGATGCTGGCTGTGGTACGGGATATGGAGCATTAATTTTAGCCGAAGCAAACCCTGGGGCAAAAATTGTCGGGATTGATATATCCGAGAAATCCCTGGAATTAGCGCGTCAGCGTCTAAAGCATCATGGTTTTGAGCAGGTAGAATTTTATCAACTCTCTATTTATGAGCTACCTCAGCTAGGGTTAGAGTTTGACTACATTAATTGTGATGAGTTGCTTTATCTGTTTCCTGACCCAGCCATTGCACTGCAAGCGATGAAGTCGGTGCTGAAGCCATGGGGAATTATTCGCAGCAATCTCCACAGCCAACATCAGCGCGTTAACTATTTCCGCGCTCAGGAAGCGTTCCAAATGATGGGATTAATGAATGGTAATCCAGAGGATATGGAAATTGAAATAGTCTTAGAAACCATGAAGGCGTTGAAAAACGGTGTTGAGCTAAAAGCCAAAACTTGGAATCCTAAATATGAAAACGAAAATAAGAAAGAGACAGTTTTGATGAATTATCTGTTCCAAGGGGATAAGGGCTATACGATTTCTGATTTATTTGCCGCGTTGAGAGGGGCAGACTTAGAATTTATCAGCATGGTCAATTGGCGACAATGGGACTTAATGAAGCTATTCAAAGAGCCGGAGAATTTGCCCGTGTTTCTGGCAATGAGTTTACCCGATATTTCAGAGGAACAGCAACTGCGCTTATTTGAGCTATTACACCCCATCCATCGCCTATTGGATTTCTGGTGCGGGCATCCCCATCAAGCTCAACCCTTTATACCGATTGCCGAGTGGACGAATGCTGATTGGCAGGAAGCCCAGGTAAATTTACATCCTCAGCTTAGAACGCCAGCCGTGAAAGAGGAAATGAGCAGATGTATCACCCAGTTCAATCCCTGGGAAATCAGTAAGCATCTACCTGTGACGGGAGAGTCAAGATTGGTAGATAGTACTATTGCCGCCTGTCTGTTACCGTTGTTGGAGTCGCCTCAGTCGATGCCATCTCTGGTGGCGCGATGGCAGAAACTGCGCCCAGTGCATCCGGTTACGCTAGAGTCTACCAGCCAAGAGGAGGCGTTGGAGATTGTCATACAGGCTCTGACTGGATTGGCAGAAAATGGATATGTGCTGGTAGAGCGGGCATCCTGAGTGACTGGGAACCCAGACAAAAAATTTTTTGGCGGCAGGTGATAGGAAAGCAGTCGGATGTGGGTAAGTTACATTCAGGAGACAAAAGTCAAGCATCCCCCATCTCAAGGAGAAACCTCTCATGAAAACTGAACTCAAAGCCAAGTTCTTACAGCATCTCAGCCAGAAAAAGCAGGATCAGGGTTTCACGCTGATTGAACTGCTCGTCGTGATCATTATTATTGGTATTCTATCTGCTATTGCTCTGCCTTCCTTCCTCAACCAAGCAAATAAGGCAAAGCAATCGGAAGCCAAAACCTATGTGGGTTCAGCCAATAGAGCGCAGCAAGCTTACTACCTAGAGAATGGTGAGTTTGCAAACCAAGACAACTTTGGCAATCTAGGTCTCGGCGTTTCCACACAGACAGATAACTACGAATACAAAATTGAAGATGGTGGTGATCCTGAGACTTCTGTCACCAATCTAGCAAAACCTCTGCAAGCAGCAATCAAAGCTTATCAAGGCGGTGTGCAGTTAGGAGAGATAGAAGAAACCAGTGAGGCAACAACTTTGGCTATATTGTGCGAAGCTAAAAAAGCAGAGGGTCTCGATGGTGCAGCAACTGGTGAAGAAGAAGCTGTATTTGAAGATGGTGGTCAACCCCAGTGTAATGAAGCATATAAAAACTTAACTGGTGACAATTAAGATGAAGGTTAAGGTGAATAACGATTGATGTTGACTAAACCAGGCATCTAGGTGAGCGTAGTGTTAATCAATCTATAGATGTTCAGGAAAAGATTCACGTCTATTGCTTTGTAGAGGTACAATAATATCATCTGTTGAAGTCAAAAAATTACCTGAATGTCTAGAGTTTAACTATTTTCCTGAAGTGGATAGAATATTCTATCCACTTTTTTGTCTATACATAGACTATATATACCAGTTATAAATGCGATTTCACAGGACTTAACTAATATCAGCAATAATATTATTGGCAACAAATGAATCCCAAAAAATAAGGGGTTATAGCCTTTGATATGTGGCAATCATCGACGTAAACGATATAAGATTCTAAGGGGAACAAATAATCTTCTATGACTGCTGAAAATTTTTCTGCCGCTGACCATAATTGGCAGCGGCAAGCCGCTCACAATTTAATCCAAGGCGACTATAGTCGAGCAGCAAGTCTTTACGAACAGGCAATTGAGGCAGAACCAGACGTAAGAAGACACTACTGGCATTTAGGCTTACTGTTACTTCTACAGGGACAAGAGGCAGAGGCTCAGACTACTTGGTTTCTGGCAATGGCAGAGGCACAGCCAGAACAACTGGAGCTTTGGACAACAGAACTGCTCGAAGTCTTAGAAGCAGAAGCGCAACGGCGGGAGGAACTAGAAGACTATGCTGTTGCCTGGGCAATCCGGCAGCATATTCGGGAAATTCATCCTAGTGAACTCAATAATCTGTTGCAAATTATTGCCCTTGCTATCAAGCTGCAAACCTTTACAGGAAATGAGTTGACAGAATTGGGAGTGATTGAACTCCTGCAAACCGAACCAACTGGAGATTTCAATGGTGAGTTATTACTGCAAGTCTTGGAGGATGTTTTGGACAATGCACCGTTACATCCTGCATCTTTAGAATTTACAGAGGCTTGTTTGCCATACTTCCCCAGCTCTCATACCTGCCTGTGTATCTTATTGCCTGCTGCGATGAAAATAGGTCATACCTTAAAGTATCCTGGGTTGGCGGCTCGTTTTCTGGAACTATATTTGCGCGTAGAGCCTGATAATCTAGAAGCGTTACGGCATCTGGCTACATTTTATCAAGATAATCATAATTATTCTCAGGGGATAGAGACGGCTAAGTTGTGCTATTCCTTATCCCAAACCTTACCCCATAAAATTGCTGCAATTCACTTAGTACTAAGGGGGTTAATGAATGCAGGTGGCTATTGGCAGGACGTTTTACCGACTTGCGAGGAGTTGGAATCATTGCTGCTGGAAGTGATTGAGACACAACCGCGTTCATTGCCTGAAGGTCTGACGCTGCGTCTGCTGACTCCTTTCTTTGCTTTGCCCCATGTTAAGGATAAATCAACCCAGGTTAGACCGATTCTGAATCAAGTTGCTCAGGTTTTCCAAGCCAATATTCAAACTTATTCCCAAAAGCAATATTCTCAGCAACGGTTCAACTTTAAAAAACACGAAACTTCAGCAAAACCATTAAAGATTGGCTATTTGTCTCACTGTTTAAGACGGCATTCTGTTGGCTGGTTAGCCCGTTGGCTTTTGCAACATCATGATCGCGAACGGTTTCAAGTTCATGGTTATTTCGTTAACTATAAGCTGGTGAATGACTCTCTACAAGAATGGTATGTCAATCAAGTTGATTACGCACACAAACTAGGTATGGAAGGCTTAGAAATTGCTGAGCAAATTTATCAAGATAACATTGATATTCTGATCGATCTCGATAGCATCACCTTGGATATTAGCTGTGAGGTAATGGCGCTCAAACCTGCCCCAGTTCAAGTAACTTGGCTGGGTTGGGATGCATCAGGTATACCTGCCATCGATTATTTTATCGCCGACCCCTACGTTTTGCCAAATTCGGCTGAGGATTATTACTCAGAGAAACTCTGGCGCTTACCCCAAACCTATATAGCCGTCGATGGTTTTGAGGTTGGTGTACCGACACTACGCCGCGATGAATTAAATATTCCTAGTGATGCTGTTGTGTATCTCAGTAGTCAGAGAGGGTATAAACGCCATCCCGATACAATTCGATGGCAAATGAAAATTCTCAAAGCTGTGCCGAATAGCTATTTTTTAATTAAAGGTAAAGCAGAGGAAGAATCGATTAAAAATTTCTTTAACCAAATTGCTGAAGAAGAAGAGGTAAGTTGCGAACGCCTGCGATTTCTGCCGATAGTGGCTTCCGAAGCCGTTCACCGCGCTAACTTAGGCATTGCTGATGTGGTACTCGATACTTATCCCTATAATGGTGCTACCACAACCTTAGAAACCCTGTGGATGGGCATACCTATCGTCACCCGCGTTGGAGAGCAATTTGCCGCACGTAATAGTTATACAATGATGATGAATGCTGGTATTACAGAAGGAATTGCCTGGACAGATGAAGAATATATAGAGTGGGGTATCCGCTTAGGAACTGATCCGGAACTGCGGCAACAAATATCCTGGAAACTCCGGCAATCAAAGCACACATCTCCCCTCTGGAATGCTAAACAATTCACCCGCGAAATGGAAAAAGCTTATGAGCAGATGTGGACTAAGTATGTGGAAGGAAATAAATAGATTGATGAGTCATGAATGCTATCGCCGTCAATATCCACATTCCCCAACGTGCAAAACGTCTATCAAGTCAAATCTGAGTAAAAGAAAAAGCAAGGGAGACACTCTTATGATTTAATCAAACACTTGTCTTCATTCAAGGTGAATATCGCAGTGGATATTAACATCCAAAAAGAAGAATTTAGCTATGCCTATATTTATGCCATTGCTGCAACCGCAGGTTGTGCCGTTCAGAGAACAACCACACCCCTAGATCGACTTGGCGTAGACCTAATCATCACAGGCGTTAATAATCAAGATATAATAGACTTCCCTCTCCTCTATGTTCAAGTGAAATGTACGTCCAGACAAGTCCTGATTGATAACGCTATCAGATATCCTCTCTCTGTGAAAAACTATGAAGAATTAAGAATCCGCGATCGCTATCCTCCCTTAATCTTAATTGTCGTTATCGTCCCCGACCAAGTAAATGACTGGTTAAATCAATCCGAAGCCGAACTTTGCCTTAAGCGTTGCGCTTACTGGATATCTTTAGCAAGTAAAGCACCAACCCAGAATCAAGAAACCATCACCGTTTATATACCCAGAGAAAATATATTCACTGCCAATGTACTTAAAACCATGATGCAGCGCATTACAGTAGGAGAACGGTTATGAATGTAACAGTTAAAGACATTGAATTACTCAAAGCCATACATCCTCAACAGGTAACAACTTACCTACAGGCAAAGGGTTGGCAACAAAAGCAGCAGATACCAGAACAGGCAATAATTTGGCTCAAAGACAAGGAATCCCACGGACAATTTAACCTTGTTTTACCCTTAAATCCAGACGTTCCTGATTTTCCCGTTTCCATGAACCTTCTGCTGGAAACTCTTGCCAAAGCAGAAGAGCGTTCTCAACTTGATATTCTCAATGATTTAATTATTCAACTGTCCAATAGAATTATTCAGGGAGTAGTCATGGAAATTCACTCACCTAATCCCGACCAACTCAGCGGCACAATTACACTAATCGGTCTAATTCTTGATAAACTGTGGAAAATACAAACAGAATTATTTGACCACGACTATATCAAAGCCATTAAAGCCTATCAAGAACGCTTACCTGTATCCTGTCTAGGGGACTTAATTAAGGAAGATAACCTCTTTATTCTTAAAAATCCTCGCAACTTCACCCTAGATGAAGCCTGGAGAAATTAACCGTGGAGACACTCTAGTAATTGAATCCCAAAAATCATCTTCATTCAAAGCGAATATCGAATTGCATAACAAAGAGTTTTTAAAGGTGTATATATGAATCTGCTCCAGATGACCACTTTTCTTTAAGCTCGAAAGAAATACCGACATTTAATCATCCTCTATTAGCACTGTATAAAAAAACGATAATTTTGGAAACGCTAACGCTAACTATTTACTTCAAAGTTTTATGATCAACCACAGCAATTAGGTTTAACCTTCCGGATAAATCTTCAGTCGATTCTATAGGAAGTAACTGCTCCAAGAAAGGTTTATACTGAAATAGCTGATACCCTCTATCCCTGAGAAAATCAGCCACAGCCAAATTAGCCCCTTGACTCCCCGCAATATTTTCATACATGATACAAGGTTTGAATTCGGTTAAAATCCGACTACTTCCCGCTAAAACCTTAACCTCATGACCTTCTGCATCAATTTTCAACAAATCAATCTGGCTGATATCTTCTTCCTCAACCAAACTATCTAACGTAAAACAACGCACCTCCTCAAGCGTTCCCTGCTGCATCCTTTCCCCCTCCCCCTCAACAATTTGATTCAGTTCATTCGTCGCCTGCAACGCCAACCTACCCATACCCTGATGATCACTCGCCGCCCCTGCACAAACTTTCACCCAATCTAACTGATTAATCTTACAGGTTTCTTGCAAACAACGCACACACCCAGAAAACGGTTCAACCGCCAGCACACGCCCTTCTGTTCCTACCCGCAGCGCTGCACTAAACGTGTAAACCCCCACATTCGCCCCCACATCAATCACCGTCATCCCCGGTTTAATCCAACGCCGCCAAAACTCCATTTCCTTCTCAAACCAATCTCCCTCCGTAATCAGCACACTGGTAACAATACTGCGTAAACTGGGTTCAACAGCTAACAGAAGTTGATTCTCAAAGGGAACATAACTAACCTGACTCTCTTCTACCAACCGAGTCCAATACCACTCTAACCCCTGTGAGGCTCCCTGGCTCAACTCAGCACCCATCCTGCGCCATACCCTAGCACTCTCCATCTGTCCCAAATCTCGATAAGCCAAATAGAGCGCTTGTAAAATATTACCCCGTTCTGGCTCCAGCTTTCGCGCCCGATGTAAATAAAACAATCCTTCCTGTTGATTATTCGTCAAACTGGAAATTCCCAGCTTTAAATTAACCGCCGCCGATTCAGGATAAAGTTGAGCCGCTAAATGCAGAAATCGCAGTCCAGCAACATTGTAAAAAACCAGAACCGAATAACACAAAACCTCACTTAATAGCAGCAGGGATTGAGTATAACCATTCTCAGTTCCGAGAATTTCTGCCAGCTTTTCTGCTCTACTATCAATCAAATAATTACCAGGAGGCAAATAAACTATCCCCGAATCAACGGATTCCTCAACATAAGCAGGCATTAAACTTTGGATAAACGTAGAAAAAGCCATTTGTATTCCCTGTCCCGTTTCTCCAGTCATCCCATAAACGAGAGCCAGATGAGCCGCACAGAGGGGATGTCCATACAGTTCCACTCCCTGATTCAATGCCTCAACCGCCATCTCAAAATACAGCAAACGCACCGAGGAATCCTGGCTTTGTTCGGCTTCAATCAACGCCACAACCGCAACATTATTCAACTCAATCGCCGATGTCGGCTCATCCCAATCTGTCTTTTCCAGACTAGCGGTGACATAGGATAACGCGGCTGAATCCAGCGTCAGACCGATACGTTTAAGATAGTTCCAATAAGAATCAATCGGATGAAAATAAGAGTCCATAAAAAAGTTAATTTATAGTACGTTTCTCTATGTGCCGTCGCCAAGGCGAGTCTACACCTAACTTTATCCCAATTTCAACATAATCTGCCGAATCTGGACAGTGCGCCTGTTCTATACCCCTCAACCAAGATAGTGCGATCGCAGGTTGTTCCGATTCCCGTCAATTTTATTGGGCGCACGGGGCGTGCGTCCCTACGTGTCGGCGACAAACGGTGCAATTACCTGTTCCCTTCCAGTCAATTGAATCGTGCGATCGCTCTCTTATTCCCAGCAAGCGCCAATCTTGTTCCCTCCCCTTCAAGGGGAGGGTTAGGGAGGGGTCAGACCAAGGTATGGCTTTGTTGATTGAGTAAAGGGCGACCCGATCCAATGGAGTGGATTGGAGTTGTTCATTGATGCAGGCGGGTCGCCCCTACAAGGATCACCTGTTTCCTTTCGGTCAATTCAATGGTGCGATCGCCTTTTCCCTGCCAGTCAATTCTATCGTGCGATCGCTCTCTTATTCCCAGCCAGCGCTAATCTTGTTCCCTCCCCTTCAAGGGGAGGGTTAGGGAGGGGTCAAATCAAGGTATTGCTTTGTTGATTAAGTTTTGGGCGACCCGATCAAATTAAATGGATTGGAGT
>NZ_JBKHHI010000299.1:0-8372 GCF_046539235.1 Coleofasciculus sp. | reverse complement strand
TATCCCTCTCCGGGTTGCTTCGCTGAACCCGGAGTCTCACGAGTAAAGCGATGAAAAAGTTGGAGGAACGAGGTTATCTGCTAACGGAACAGGTAAACCCTCAAAGTCAAAATCTCGACCAGCTCACCTCGCTAGAGTTAGTGGATTTGTTTAATCGCGAGGATGAGAAAACGATTCGTGCGATCGCCGCCGTGAGAACTCAACTAGCACAAGCCATTGATCGCACGGCAAAAGCCCTGAAACAAGGAGGACGTCTCTTTTATGTCGGTGCAGGGACTAGCGGACGCTTAGGAGTATTGGATGCGGCTGAATGTCCTCCCACCTTTTGTACACCTCCCGAACTGGTACAAGGCGTTATCGCTGGCGGCGCCGGGGCGTTAATCCGAAGTTCAGAAAACTTGGAAGATAGGGAAGAAGATGGCATCGAAGCGATCGCGCACCGTCAGGTGACGGAATTGGATGTCGTGGTGGGCATTACCGCAGGTGGGACAACACCCTATGTACGCGGGGCGCTGCAAGCCGCACGACAACGCGGCGCTACGACGATTTTGCTCGCCTGTGTCCCCGCCGAACAAGTCAATTATGAGGTGGATCTAGATATTCGCTTACTTGTTGGTCCAGAAATTCTCGCGGGTTCAACCCGCTTAAAAGCTGGAACCGTGACCAAAATGGCATTGAATATCCTGTCTACAGGTGTAATGGTGCAACTGGGTAAAGTTTACGGCAATCGCATGGTTGATGTCGCCGTCACCAATAAAAAACTCCATGACCGTGCCTTACGAATTCTACAAGACCTGACTGACCTGAGTCGAGACGAAGCCGGATTTCTACTCGAACGCAGCGGACGCCGGGTGAAACTGGCACTGCTGATGCACTGGACAGGAGAAGATGCCCCAGTCTGCGATCGCCTGTTGAGTCAACAGCAAGGAAATCTCAGACAAGCCTTACTCAGTTACCAGAACAGCGGTGATTGATTCATCAACAGCGACTTTCCGCAGCTTCCCTACCAAAACCACGGCTGAGAGCCACTGTGTCCCTTCACTTCGGCAAGAGGGCATGTTTAACCAGTGGATGAAAGCCTTTTAAGGAGTGGAGATGTCAATCAGCTACAGTAGAACTATTGGCTTTTGCTGCTACAAGTTTGATTAAACATGTTCAACGGATCAGAGACGACTGCAACAGTTTTACTTCTCCTTGTCGCCCTTGGTGTCATCGGTTGGGGATATAGGCGTGCCAGAACTTACGGTAGACTCGGCATCCTCGCTTGGTTGCAGTCTCTCGTGTTGACGGTTCCCTGGCTGATATTTTTTGTCCTATTGGCTGCCGGAATTTACCTGAATATTGTTGGTATCTTATTTTTATTGGTGGTTTCAACCGGGTTCTATATTTTCCTAGGTAAACGGTTGCGGCAAGAAGGTCAAGATGCCGTCTTGCAGAAACGTGCCAACCAGTTACTCCATGAGAAATCTGATGCCAACGACAGTCAAAATGTGTCGCCGCCAGAAGACACCTCAGCAACCACTCCATCACCAGAGAGTAGTAGTCCTGCAGGAACTGAAGTTATACCCATTTCGCCAGAAGATCTGAAGACTATCCAGGGAATTTTTGGTATCGATACATTCTTTGCCACAGAAACCATTCCCTACCAGGAAGGGGTGATATTTAAGGGGAATTTGCGTGGCGGTGAGCCTGAGGCGGTGCATTCCCATTTATCTGCCAGTTTAGAACAACGGTTGGATAACCGCTACCGACTCTTTTTAGTTGAAGATCCCGAAGGGAAACCCGTGGTGATTGTTCTACCCAGTAGCAATGATCCCCAACCGCTCACGATTCCCCAGAAAATTTTGGCGGGGGTGTTGCTGGTGGCTACCATTGTGACTAGCTTAGAAGCGGCTGGATTTTTGCACAATTTTGATTTGTTTACTGCACCTGAACGGGTGAAGGAAACCTTACCCTTAGGTTTGGGGATTTGCACAGTTTTGGCAGTTCACGAACTCGGTCATTTGTGGGCAGCGCGGCGTCATCAGGTTCGCCTGAGTTTCCCATTTTTTATTCCCAGTTTACAAATCGGTTCCTTTGGGGCGATTACCCGCTTTGAATCATTGGTTCCTAACCGTAAAGCTTTATTTGACATTGCCTTAGCTGGACCGGCGGCGGGTGGGATTGCGTCTGTTTTCCTACTGCTGTTGGGCTTGGTTTTGTCTGATCAAGGCAGTACCTTTCAGGTTCCGGCTCAATTTTTCCAAGGTTCGGTTTTGGTTGGTGGATTAGCCCGGATTATTTTGGGGACTTCTCTGCAAGCACCCCTTGTTGACGTTCACCCCTTAACGATTATGGGTTGGTTGGGGTTAGTGATTAGCGCGTTGAATTTAATGCCAGCCGGACAGTTAGATGGAGGGCGCGTTGTTCAAGCTATCTATGGACGCAAAACGGCTCGCCGCACGACGATTGCGACGTTGGTTATCTTGGGAATTGTGGCATTAGCGAATCCCTCTAATCCATTGATTTTGTATTGGGCAATTATCATTTTGTTTTTGCAGCGTTCTTTGGAGCGTCCTAGTCTCAATGAAATTACCGAACCGGATGATACGAGAGCCATTTTAGGCTTAGTGGCGCTGTTTTTAATGGTGGCAACATTGATTCCCTTCACGCCCGCGTTGGCGGTGCGTTTGGGTATTGGTAGCTAAGGTAGGGATGCAGGGGGGGTAGTCAATCTGGATTTGGTATTGTTTATCATGGTTTGATTTATTGACAGGAGTGCAATGGCGAAACACCCATGCTCTGGAGTTCGCCTTCTGCTACCGCTATGCCATTTTTCCAAAGCTCATACTCACTCAGATCGATATCTTCATTCCACACAATCCCGTAGCCCCCTTGCTCAACCTTAAAGTTCTTGAAAAATGCAGGTTGACGAAGTGGAGCAAACTGGGGATTTTCTAAAAGATTAATAATATCATATTTCTTGAATTCTTGATTGGTGAATTCAATCAGCAATGTGTGATCGTTAATGGCTTTTGCTTGGCAAATTTTTGGGTAATTCATACGAGTTTTAGTTTACTTTAAAGGAGGTAGTTTACGAAACTCTTGAGTCTTCCACATCTGTAAAAGATCTTGCTGGTATAAATTTGCCCACTCTAGAACTAATTTCTGAGCGCGACTTGGTAAATCTCCTTCAATGATTTCCAATGATTCAATGCTCACTAAGGCATTGTACTCACCATAGATTGCATGAAAATGAGGCGGAGGGTGGTCCCCAAAAAACACCTTAATCACAATTCCGTAGAATCGGGCAATCTCTGGCATAATTTATTCAATCACAACTATTGACTTACCCTAATTTTATCAAAGCCTGCGAGGTAACATTGCAGCCATGGCAATCGAAATTGAACGAAAATTTTTAGTGAAAGGCGATCAATGGCGCACCCTTGGTCAAGGAATGCTCTATCGTCAAGGTTATATTTCTACCCAAAACCTGACGACGGTTCGGGTGCGTCTAGTGGGAAATCAGGGCTATTTGACCATTAAAGGGAAAACAGAGAATTTTTCTAGAGTCGAGTACGAGTATCCTATCCCCGGATCAGATGCTCAAGAGATGCTAGAGACATTGTGCGATCGCCCTTTGATTGAAAAAACGCGCTATAGGATAGAGTGTAAGGGTTTGGTCTGGGAAGTGGATGAGTTTATTGGTGAAAATGAAGGATTGCTTTTTGCCGAAGTCGAACTGACTGATGAAAATCAAGATTTAGAGTTACCGGATTGGATTGGTCAAGAAGTGACCGGAGATCCTAAATATTATAATGCTAATTTAGTCCGGCATCCATTTAGTCAGTGGTCATAAATGTAGGGGCGGGTTTAGGAACTCAATTCGCATATTCACCCATAACTTAACAACAAAACCCGCCCTACCTCACCCATAAATTTATATGATGTCCGGCTTTCTCACCCCTAATAAAAATGTAGGGACCTGGTAACCAAGCCCCTACTATGCCGGTTGCTATATTACTCACCAAACTGCTGTATGTATTCTGCCGTTATTTCCGGCTTTTCCAGGTGCGGGACATGACCACAGTCGTCAATCCATATTAGTTGAGAATTAGGAATAGCCGCTTCAAACTTATGAGCATATTTTGTTCCCAAAATTCGGTCATCTTTTCCCCATAAAATCAACGTCGATTGCTGAAGTTTGCTCAGTTTTTGACCAAATGGCGGATATCCACCACTTTTAGTAAATGAAATTAATGCCTGATGCCATCCCGGCATTTCTAGATGAAGCGCAGCACAAAGTAAAGCATCAACAGAAACAAATCTGGGATCACAATAGGCGTTCTTACTAATATTTTCCCGCACCTGGGGACGCCGCAGAAACTCAACCGCCCAATTATCAAAGGGTGGAAACAGGAATTTGCCAATGGGCGGGGGACTGGTGAAACCTGCACTATCCAGCAATACCAGCTTTTTCACGGCTTGGGGATAGGTTAAGGTGAAATCAATCGCCGCCGCCCCTCCCATCGACGCCCCAACCAGAATTACTGGGACTTCTATTTGGGTTTTCCAGAAATAATAAAGATGAGTGGTGATCGCGCTGGCGTTAAATTTGATCCCAGATATCCGATCCGTAAAGCCAAATCCCAATAAATCTACCGCCCATGTTTCCTGGTGTTCAGCTAATTTGGGAAACAGGCGGCGGAATTCAAAGATGGAACTATCAAAGCCATGTAGTAACAGGATGGGTGTTCCGCCTTTTCCCTGGTGGACATAAGTTGTGGCAATGGGTTGGGGACTCAGGGGTGTGAGAATATCTTGGCGTGCGATCGCCTGGGCAAGGGCAATTGAGGTAGACTCAGTAAGCTGCTGGATTTGGGCGGGAAGGAAATTGGCAAACATGAGGTGAAAGTGAGTTTCGACCCAACGCTAGGCTCAATGGGCGGGTTTGAGAACAAATATTAGAGATTATATCAAGTCTTGTTCAATTTGGCATTCATCGGTAGAAGCAACCTTCACTTAAATCAGTTGACAAAATTTATGTCCAAGTAGAAACGTTGCATGACGTCTCTACAATGGTGCGGATGTATCCTAACAGCTATGGCGATTGCAATAACTATCATAAAAGTAAAATTTCAAATTTGTCGAGGATAAAATTAAAATGGTTTACTAAAATACCTTGGATTCAAATAAGTAGGTTGGTGGAAATAAACTTAAATAGATTGAATTTTGCCAACCGACCTCAAACCATTACATAAGACGTAGCTTGCTTCTCAAGGGAAGCGAGTATGACGAATGACAATCCCCACCGTTACTTTTAATTGTCCCCACCTACTTACTCTGTTAGCCTGTCTAGTGCTAATGGCTACAGCAATCCTGAATACGAACTGACACTCTAGGAAATGTTAGTCTGAAATAGGGTTTTGATTATCTATGTACCTCCTATGTGTATTAAAACAATATACCACCTGATTGCCCAGGAGTTGAGGCAAATGTCCCTGGCAACCATCCTGATTATCCTCTTTGTTGTGCCAATAGCAGCAATGGTAGGGTCAGTGGGATATTTGACGTTCATCAATGGACAAGCCGTCAATGAGGTGGCTTCTCAACTAGCTCACGAAATTAGCGATCGCGTTCAGCCATCCCTCGCTATTGAATCAGCGACTCCTTATCTCAGTCCGATCTATTTACCCAATCGACAAAGGATACAGCCCTATCGAGGCAATCCCAACCTCATAAAGTTTATCGACAATTCTTATAGGCATTTAAATTTTGCTAGAATTAGCAAATTTTTCCACCAGAACACTATTAACACGCGCACAACGATTATTTTATATCTAGGACTATTCGTAACCACGACAGGGCTAGTCATTTTGATCACACGCTGGCTAATTAACTCCACCTCAATTTTGTCTAATAAACCCCAAGAAAATGCTCGTGCTAAGGACTTATTTGAATCGATATTTAATGAATCGGCTGATGCCATTTTTCTGGTCAATGCAAAAACTCTGGTAATTTCCGATTGCAATCGCCGTGCTGTGGAACTCTTTGAAGCCCAAAGTAAGCAAGAATTAATCAAAACCGAGGGACATCTTCTGCAAAAAAAAAGGTTTACGACCGGAGAACTGCGTTCTATCGCCAATCAGGTTAAGCGCTACGGCTTTTGGCAGCAAGAGTTAGAATATGTCAGTAAAAAAGGTAACTTATTTTGGGGTAACTTAGCCATTCGGCAAATTGATGTGGCAGGTCAGCCAATGCATCTGGTACGGGTGACCGATATTACCCCACGCAAACAAGCCGAAGCAGCGCGGCGAATTCGCCAAAGCCAAGACGCCGCGATCGCACAACTGGGTCAAGAGGCATTAATTGAGGCAGATTTATCCGTTTTAATGGAGTGGACTGTTACTCTGGTTGCCCAAACGTTGAATGTAGAGTATTGCCAAATTCTGCAACGTTTACCCAATGGTGAGGAATTGCTTCTTTTAGCCGGATTCGGTTGGCAAGCGGGATTAGTGGGTCAAGCTACAGTGAGTGCTGGAAAAGAATCTCAATTCGGTTGTAGTTTAGTCTGTTGGGAACCGATTATTGTCACAGACTTACCCACAGAGACACGGTTTCAGGGTTCACCTTTACTCCAGGATCATGGGGTTGTCAGTGGGATGAGTACGAGAATTCCCGGTCAAAATCAACCCTTTGGCGTATTAGCGGTTCATACCACCCAAAAACGCCAATTCACCGACGATGATATTTACTTTGTGCAAGCGATTGCCAATATCATTGCCACAGCAATTGAACGCAAACGGACAGAGGAAGCCTTACGGGAGAGTGCGGTGCGGGAGAGGGCGATCGCGACAGTTTTGCAACGGATGCGTCAAACCCTAGATATTGACAAGATATTCACAGCGACAACAGAAGAATTGCGCCATGTCTTGAACTGCGATCGCGTCGCCATCTATCGGTTCAATCCAGATTGGAGTGGCGAGTTTGTCGCTGAGTCTGTGGCGGAGGGTTGGGTAACGTTAACCATTGAACAGCAAAATAACCCGGATCTCAAAGCCGATGCCCTAGAATCAGAAAATTGTACTATCAAAAGCTTGGATGGCGCAGAAAACCTCTCGATTTCAAGTTTCCATCCCCAACTTTACCCGCCTTATTCTTGTTCTTGTCCAAACCCTAACATTACCAATCATCAATCCGATAACTCGCTACAGGATACCTATCTAAAAGAAACGCAAGGCGGTGCTTACAGCCAAGGTGCAAGTTATCGAGTCGTCGAAGATATTTATAACGCTGGATTTACGGACTGTTATATAGAACTACTTGAACAATTTCAAGCCCGAGCCTACATTATTGCTCCCATATTTTGTGGTAAAAAACTTTGGGGATTACTCGCCACCTATCAAAATTCCAGTCCTCGTGCTTGGCGAAAATCGGAAATCAGTGTCGTGGTGCAAATAGCCACCCAGTTTGGCGTCGCCGTACAGCAAGCGCAATTATTACAGAAGACTCAGGAACAAGCCCTAGATCTGAAACTCACTTTAAATCAACTCAAACGCACCCAAGCCCAATTGGTTCATAGCGAAAAAATGTCCAGTCTAGGACAAATGGTGGCAGGTGTGGCACATGAAATTAACAATCCGGTTAGTTTTATTTATGGTAATTTGACTCCTGCTAAGGAATATGTTCAAGATTTAGTTCGTCTGATTCACACTTATCAAAAGACCTATCCCACTCCCACAGCAGAACTTCAACAACTGATTGAAGAAATTGATCTAGACTTTCTGCTCGATGATTGGCAAAATTTGCTCAAATCCATGCAAATTGGCACCGATCGCATCCGTGCCATTGTTCTCTCGTTAAGAAACTTTTCCCGCTTGGATGAAAAAGAAATCAAGAAAGTTGATATTCATGAAGGTATTGATAATACCCTTTTAATTTTACAGCATCGATTCAAGGCAGCGGGTAATATCCAAGGGATTCAGGTAATTAAACACTATGATCAACTCCCATTAGTCACCTGTTATGCCAGTCAGTTAAATCAGGTATTTATGAATATCCTGAATAATGCGATCGATGCTTTGGAGAACAAATCATCACCACGAATAATTACTATCTCTACTGAAGTCGATACTGGGAGCAAACAACCAACCACGGATGATGGACAACCGACAAGCGACTTTATTATTATCCGAATTGCCGACAATGGCTCTGGTATCAATGAAGATATTAAGCCAAAAATATTTGACCCATTTTTCACCACCAAGCCTGTCGGTAGTGGTACAGGGTTAGGATTATCGATTAGCCATCAGATTGTCGTCGAAAAACACCAAGGGCACATTTGTTGCATTTCGACTCCGGGACAAGGCACCGAATTTATTGTAAAAATTCCA
>NZ_JBKHHI010000298.1:0-8393 GCF_046539235.1 Coleofasciculus sp. | reverse complement strand
TTGATCAGGTTATGGGTCAATCTTTTTTACTACTACTCGTCGCCCATTACTTAGGCTTAGCTGACTCTGTACTTTTCCGAAGAGGTAAAAAGGTAATGGGATGGATGACTATGATGACCTAGCGCATTCATTCAATAACCCCAGTTAGACTGTTAACGATTGCTATCATGCTGCATCTGAGTTTGATGAAGCAGATACTTGATTTATTCCTTCCGTAGTTTTATGACGCTGATACTTTGGTCAATAACTTTACTGATTGCCTTAATAGCCTTCTACCTCAGCATTAAAGTTACTGAAGAAATAGAACGAGTGGCTGCTGTACTCACTGCCTTAATCTGCCTAATATTTTGCTTGTTTTTTGCTCCGTTGTCGGTAAAAATAGCAATTCTACTCTTTCTCCTCCTTAGTCTCAACTACACGGTTAACTTAATTAGCCAATATATTTCATCTGACTCTGATTAACACAACTCAATCCGGGTTAACTACTCCCTGTTGGAATAGGGAGAAGGCTGCAAGGCACCAAGGCAGGAGGTAGAGGGTAAGCAGGTGGACACAATTAAAGTTAACGGTTGAGATTAGGGAACTCACGGGCAGGGAACACCTCGGCTTCGCTCGGTGTGTAACAGGGAACTGTAAGGGTTTGAGGGCAATTTGCTTGCACTTAACACAGTACCGTTTTCTTTTGTCCGACTACTTAGAGGACAGAAGGTAGAGGGTAAAAGGCTAATGCTTTCTCCCTCTAAAAATCCCAAATTTTCCTGACATTATTACCTGGTACTGTTAATGATAATATTGATCTGACGTAAATTGGCTGAAACGCTAAGGATAAATCATGAATAAGAATAATTTGCTTCGCAATATTCTCATCGGTACGGGTGTGGCTGCGGTTGGTGGTATTGGGACGAAAATGGCGGTTGATTATTTACGCAACCGAGACCAAGAAGAAGTGGTTGATGAAAGTCAAGAAGAAGCAGAACCTGCATCGGAAGAAGAAGTTGCTTATGCGACAGTCGCCACGGATTCGGTACAAGGTTTCCTCGATGCTAGCTTTGGTGATGAAGGTCGTTATACGCCCACTCGTCCGCCTAAGGTTTTCGAGTA
Source organism: Coleofasciculus sp. (assembly GCF_046539235.1). Classification (GTDB taxonomy): domain Bacteria; phylum Cyanobacteriota; class Cyanobacteriia; order Cyanobacteriales; family Coleofasciculaceae; genus Coleofasciculus. The sequence continues at coordinate 7,292 of NZ_JBKHHI010000298.1, read as the reverse complement.
TCAGGGACAACAATATATGGTGGTTTGGGCTTACGACAATCAGAAAGATAAAAATCAAATGTTGGCGTTTGCTTACACCGATGAAGGGCGGAAAATGATTGCTAGTGTGGGGTATACAGCAGAGACAACAGATTATAATGTTAACCTGGAAGATACGCCCTTCTGTGTTGATGTAAATGGAGAACAAGTTACATCAGGACAAGGTGAAACCTCTGGCGCTGAAGACGTGGACTTTGTTTTAGCTTAAGCTGAATTGAGTTTAATATTGCCCGTTGTGGTAGGATGAGGTGGTTTAAACGAACCACCTTTTTTTAATTTATTTGTCGTTATCCCAAAAATCGAATGACCAGTGATTTGCAACCCACCCTAAACGTACAAGCGGCTATTGAACAACGTCGTGCGGCGCGTTCTTTTCGTCCAGATACGATTCCGGAGGCTATCTTAGCAGAAATTTTTCGCTTAGGCGTGCGATCGCCCTCCGGTTACAACCTGCAACCCTGGCGATTTGTAGTGGTGCGGGAAACGGCAAATCGCGAAAAACTCAAAGCCTGTGCCTTTAATCAGCGTCAGGTGGGGGAAGCCCCCGTAATATTAATTTGTTGTGGCGATCGCCGCATCAACAAAAAGGAGTATATTGAATCCGTGATTCAATTGGGACAAGAAGCCGATGCAATGAATGACGCCTATGCTGATACACTGCGATCGGCGGTTCCGCAGTTATTTGAAAATAAACCTTGTTTTGACTCCATAGAAGCCTGGACAAATCGTCATACAATGTTAGCTGTGGCGCATTTAATGATTGTGGCAAAAAGTTTTGGCGTCGATACCTGTCCCATGGAAGGATTTACCACTGCACAAGTAAAGGAAGCATTTAATATTCCAGCAGATGTGGATGTTTGCTGTTTGTTGGCGATGGGATATGCGGCGGAACCGTTTAAACAATACGGCGGACGCTTTGATGTTGATCAGGTTTTTTATCAAGAAACTTTTGGCAAATCATAAGTAGTTATACTCTGTCCGGTTAACTAGGTTTCCCAAGGCAGAGGGGGAAAGATAAGATAGTAACAATGGATATAACAATTCAGTCTCAATCCCTCCCGATTCAAGGAGCAACCATTCATTATCGAGACGCAGGCAATCCGACAGCGCCTTCAGTGCTATTTTTGCATGGTGCAAGTTTTAGTTCCCAGACGTGGCAAGACATTGGTAGTTTAACATTATTGGCGGAAAACGGATATCGGGCTGTAGCGATTGATTTGCCCGGTTATGGTCAATCTCAGGAAATATCTGGTTCTCCTGAAGCATTTTTACGGGAACTCATTGAGCAATTAAACCTGCAAAAGCCAATTCTTGTTTCTCCTTCCATGAGTGGCAACTATAGCCTGCCATTTCTGGGCAAGCATCCAGACATGTTAAAAGGGTTTGTTGCTGTTGCGCCTGTGGGGATTTCTCGATTGAGTTCTCAATTACAACGAATAGAACTCCCTATCCTAGCAATTTGGGGAAGTAATGATAACATTGTGCCCGTGGCACAAGCCGATAAATTACTGCAAGCCATGCCCACTGGTCAAAGAGTTATTTTAGCTGAGGCGGGTCATGCTTGTTATATGAATAAAACCGATGAATTTCATCACCATTTGCTTGAGTTTATTCGGGCTAATAGTTAATGATTCATCGTTAATTAGTTTGGCAATACGTTTAGACTCACTGGGAGCAAATTGGCGGAGTCCCATCACTATTTTCTTTAACAAAAAGGAGAACAACAATGACCCGTGTGTTTCAATTCATCTTCGGGTTAGCCTTTGCTATATGCTTGGGAATGCACCCGGCGATCGCGGTAGAACGTCCCTTCGATTTGACGGGAACAGGCACATTACAGGTAATGACTGATGATAACGGACAGTTGAGCGGTGGTGACCTTAATGCTTCGGGTACAGCAACCCACTTAGGCAAATGGACTCAAATTGGAAACTTGGTTTTCACGTTCGATCAGAGTAAACCTGATATCATCTTCGCTAGTGGAGACACAACCTTCACCGCCGCCAATGGTGATACACTCGAAGCTGAAATCAAGAATAGTGAATTAGATACCACAACGGGAATCAGCACAGGGCAGTTTGTGTTTATCGGCGGGACGGGGCGTTTCCAGCAAGCGCAAGGTAGCGCCGACTTTACGGTGACCCAGGATCTCAATTCAGGAACTTTTGACGTTGTTGCTCAAGGTCAAATCGATTATTAACCCATAAGTCTCTGTGACGTGGGGGAAATGATATTGTAGAGACGTTGCCTGCAATGTCTCTACTCTCAGAGGGGAAACTTATGCTGACTGAACTACAAACGCGCAAACTGACTAAATTTTTCAGTATGCACGATGCCAAGTTTGATGGCGCTTTAGCTTATCAAGATTTTGAAAATATTATAAAAAAGTTAGCCGCATTAAGACACTGGGGTTCGCGCTCCCCTAGGTATCAAATTTTACTGAATAACTGCAATCGCAACTGGAAAGAATTGAAACGAGATGCCGATATAACTCACAATAAAAAAGTTAGCTTAGAAGAATGGTTATCCTATTATTCTATAATTTTAAATGATCAAGAGAAATACCTGCACAACATCCATTTCTTTATGGAATTAGTTTTCGAGGTATTTGACAAAGATGAAGATGGAAAAATTAGCCAAGCGGAGTGGGCAGGGATTTTAAGTGTTTACAATGTGTCGCCTGTTTATGCTCCACTAATATTTCCTAAATTAGATACCAATCAGGATGGTTTTTTAAGCAAAGAGGAAGTCCTGCAACTCATTCGTGAGTTTTTCTACAGCGACAATCCAGACGTGCCAGCTAACGAGATGTTTGGACCTTATTGATGTAGAGGTGTGGGGGAACAGGGGAGCAAAAGTTTATTACTGGTACGTAGTTGTTTCAGCCGTTAAATCTGTCCTAAGCTTTATGACGACAGCTATAATTCAAGCCTAAAAACACAGACGTAGCAGGCTACGTCTGTACTCATGTTTCTATTTTGCCTATCCTTAGACAGCGCCGGGTCCTCGACCACGCTCATCTTTCTCCATCGTCAACTCGCCTTGGCGTTCTTCATTGAGTTGTTGCAGTTCTTGGCGGCGTTTAGCCGTCTCTTGTTCTTCTTTTTGGCGCAAGTCGCCCGGCTCGTTAACATACATTTCCGGCTCAATGGCAAAGTTATTCACCAAGCCTTCATTATCTACGGTATATCCCTCAGTGGTGTTGATACTATCAGGATTGGTTTGGTTCTGCTCCGTGATTTTGGTCTTATAGTTATCTCCTTCCCGTTCATGACGGGCGGCTGTTTCCGCCGGAACCAGGTTTCTGTCGTAGTTTTCGTATTTAATTTGCTCTTTTGTCTTAGCTTGGCGATCTGAAGGATTTGTCGGATTCATATATAAGTCCTCGAAAAGCATCAATATGTATGTATTCCACTTTCAAACTTACAGAAGAATTAATTGACATACATCCCTCTGGCGAATTAAATTGAATCCACTGTTGAGGCGTTTAGCACAAATGCATCCATCTAGAGGCTTATATTTGACAATATCCAGCCTAAAGGCGTGGAGATTCTTCGTTCTGACTTACGGTACAGCGCGGGGCTTCTCGCCGAATTAAGCTAAATTCAGACTATTGACAGCAGCACCCGGTCTAAGTAGTCGGACAAAAGAAAACGGTACTGCATTAAGTGCAAGTAAATCTCCCTCAAACCCTTACTGTTAAGCCGTTAAGCAGTTAAGAGTTCCCTAATCTCAACCGTTAACTTTAATTGTGTCCACCTACTTATAGGGGAAAGAGGGAAGATGGGGTAGATGGGCGAGTTCTGAGTGAATTCAAAACTCAAAACTTAGATGTAGCGTGCTACATCTCTACTCAAAATTTTGGGCAGGTGCGAAAAGTGGGGAGAATTGGTGATAAAAGTTACAATAGTCTAGAGCGTCTATCCAAAAGTAAGGGTTGACTTATTGGACAAGGTGTGTGTAAGTAAAAACAACACTTTATCCTTTCTGCCATCCCCGTTTTGACTTATTACTTATTACTTATTACTTGCTCGTAGTTATGTCATCATCTCGAAAGCCGCCTTATATGAGAGACTTTCCTCAGTTTGAGCAACATGTGGCAAAGATTTTTCAGAACGAGGGGTGGACTGTTACCACTCCCGACCCCAAGCCGCCAGAGTATGATTTAGTAGTTAGCAAAGAGGGTCAAACTGGTGCGGTTCATCTGAAATGGTTGATCAGTAATGTCCAAAAACCCCAAATACTCCGATTTTTAGGCTTTTTAGAATCGAAAGCGGGTCAAGACTTTAACGGTGGTTTTTTTATCACTACTAAAGGCTATGGTGCGCCCGCCAATGCTTTAATTCGCTCTTGGGGGTCAGACGCTAAAATCCAATGTGGAATTGCAGCAGACACCCAAATTCTCTGGGTGAATGAGGATGAATTACCGCCGCCAGAACCGCCGAAACCGGGTAAAATTTATGTTGGTGTTTTTACCTGTAAAGGTGGCGTGGGCAAAACCACCGTATCTGCTCATTTAGCAGGTGCATTTGCCTTGGAAGGATTTAATGTAGCGCTCGTCGATTTAGACCCAGAACAAAACCTACAAAAGCTACTAGGCGATGGGGTGGATGTTCCCCGACCTAGAGGTGTTGGGGCGAGTACCTATATCGCGGTCTATGATTGGCGTGAGTGGCATGAAGATGCGGCACGGGATTGTAAAGTGGTCGTTTGTGATTGCTCACCCGCCTTAGAACGTAACCCCAAAGAGCTGGTGAGTCAATTTGACTATTGTATTATTCCCACCACCTTAAATCCATTGGGACTGAATAAACATGGTCAAGTGATTAAAGATACGGTAAAAGGCATCCGAGAACTCAATCAACAAGCTCACCTATTTGTGCTAGTCAATAATTTTAAATATCCCGGCTCTAAACGACGATTGCGGTTGCTCCGAGATACGTTTTTGAATACGTATAATGAGGTCAAAGCCATCGATCATAAGTTTCACTGCATTGATCCCAAATACGCTTGTATTCGCTCTAGTGATCAATTGTATTATTGGGGAATTCATTTACTGGAAAATCCCGACGAAGCTCGCAGTGAGTTAGCGTTTAAACTGGTGGGCGGAATTTGTTATCCCCGCGATGATTTTATTAACCTCGCCGATTATATTGAACGGGAAGCGGGGTTAGGGATTCTCCGGAATTAAAAGTAGGGGGGCAATGTTCCAGACGTAGCATGCTACGTCTGGGAGCAGGGGAAGCAGGGGGAACAGGGGGAGTTGGGGAAGAGAATTTACAAAGGACGAATGACAAATGACATAAGACGAATGACGAATGACGAATGACGAATGACGAATGACAAATGACATTTGCTGCCAACGCAAAGAAAGACTACAGAGAGTAGCCGAGCGATCGCATAACCTGCTAAATCTGTACTCAACCCTATTTGGGGTTTAGCTGTAAAATTATAAGATTGCGATGACGACTAACGCTAAATACGTCCTAGCCCTTGACCTCGGTACCACGGGGAACCGAGCCATTCTATTTGACAAGCAAGGTGCGATCGCGGGACAAGTTTATCAGGAATTCACCCAGCACTACCCCCAACCCGGTTGGTTGGAACATGATCCCCAGGAAATTTGGCGGGATACTCGTGACTGTATGCAGCAAGTCTTACAGGATAATGGGGTTTCTGCTTCAGAGATTGCGGCGATTGGTTTAACTGTACAGCGCGAAACCTGTTTACTCTGGGATAAGACCACAGGGGAACCGTTGCATAATGCGATCGTTTGGCAGGATCGACGCACCGCCGCCCGATGTCGGGAGTTAAGCCAACAGGGACATGATGCGGATATTCAACAACGTACTGGATTAGTGCTGGATGCTTATTTCTCAGCCACGAAGTTAGAATGGCTGCTGAATTGGGTGCGCCTCCGAAAACCGGATACGAATTTCGATAATGTCTTAGCAGGCACCATTGATACCTGGATTCTCTGGAATCTCACTGGGGGCAAAGTCCACGTTACCGATCACAGTAATGCTAGCCGCACCATGCTGATGAATCTCGCCAATCAAGATTGGGATCACAGCCTCTTGGATTTATTTGGCATTCCGGCTCAGATTTTACCCCAAATTCAACCCAGTATGGGACTGTTTGGCAAAACGGAACCAAGTTTGTTAGGGGAAGAAATTCCGATTATGGCGATTTTCGGTGACCAACAAGCGGCATTGTTTGCCCACGGTTGCGATCGCCCGGGTATGCTCAAATGTACTTATGGTACAGGTTGCTTCTTAATTTCCTATACAGGCAAAGAAGTGACGCGATCGGGCAACCGACTCCTCTCTACCGTCGCTTGGACAAATGGGGTAAATGGCAATGGTACTGATGTTGCTTTTGCCCTAGAAGGGGCGATGTTTACCACCGGGGCTTGTATTCAGTGGCTGCGAGATGGTTTACAACTGATTAAGTCGGCTGCCGAAACTGAACCCCTAGCCCGTCAAGTCGAAGATACCAATGGCATCTATTTTGTTCCCGCCCTCAGTGGTTTGGGTGCCCCCCACTGGGATATGAGTGCCAGAGGTGCATTCCTGGGTATTACAGGCGGTGTCAAGCGGGAACATATGGTACGGGCGGTATTGGAATCAATCGCCTATCAAGTCCGAGAAGTTGTTGATGCTATGAACAAAGACGGTGATACTCCAATCGAACTCCTGAAAGTAGACGGCGGTGCGTCTCAGAATGACTTCTTAATGCAGTTTCAAGCCGATGTCCTCAACATTCCCGTGGAACGCCCCGCCGTTCTTGATGCTACAGCGCAAGGTGCGGCATTTGGTGCAGGTTTAGCTGTTGGGTTCTGGGATGATTACCATAAGCTCGTTACCCAAACCTCCATCGAACGGACATTTGAACCGGGAGAGGGGGCAAAAGCTGCCCAGGATAATTTTATCGGTTGGCTCAAAGCCGTTGAACGGGCTAAGAATTGGGTGGAGTGACTTCTTCCCACAGTGGAATCTCTGATTCACCTTACTTAGGGCTTGCTGCACAAAGCTGAAACCGCAAAGCCCATCAACACTTTGCCCCTACTTAGACTTCCCCGCCCTCGCCGTCGGCGGGGTGGTTCATGTCTAAGTACAAATCATCGAACTTAATTATAACTATAACTAATGCTGATTAATCAGGGGTTTAATCCGTCAATAGCTATAATCACAAACCGGGCAAACTCTTATCAACACCGTCATTGACTGGGATATTCATGCCGCACATATCTG
>NZ_JBKHHI010000297.1:0-8413 GCF_046539235.1 Coleofasciculus sp. | reverse complement strand
AGTTCCGCTAATTTCTCCAGCAAACTTTCAGCTAAATCAAATAACTTAAACTCATCCTCTTCATCACCCGAATCGCGGGTCATCTCTCCAACCGCAACCCCACCTGCCAAAATCGCGATCGCTTCATGTAACCTATCCGATTCATCAGCAATACTCAAACAACCTTCCAACCGGGTAATAATTTGAGCTAATCCCTCAGTTTCCCTTTGCTGCTGCACTCGCATCGCTAACGGATGATCACTTTCTCGCGCCCAGACTGCGGCGGGATAATCACTTGCCAAAAAAGCACCGATAAATTCGACAACTGAGGTATCAATAAACGTCTGATCTGATGTTAAGGTGACAGAACTCTCTATCGTTGTTTCATCATCATCCCATCTGTCTAACCAATCTCCCTCGATATCCTCAATATATAAATTCACAAAATCAAGTCCATGAGTCAGCCAATCCTGCTGCATTTTCCGGGATTTTTCCAGCGCTTCAGAAAAAGCGCCTAAGTCATCATGACTGTAATTTTGTTGTTTGGTGACCATAAGTTAGATAGGAAATTCCGTTTGTGTTTAAAAAAATCGGTCGTCAGAACCAATATGCTCCGTTAGGGAAATTGGAGATAACGTCCCAGGGGAAGAAAGTCACTGTTATGAAGTGTTATTGTTACTAACTGCTCCAAAAAATCGGGTTTTCCAGGGTTATAGCTTAGAAAAAGTCCTCTATCGATTACCCACATTTGTAGCGTATTTTGCCAATTTTGATATTTTTTTTGAGAATAGTCATGACTCACGCTAGTCACCTGAAGGCAAAGTGGCTTTCTTTGACGATAACTAACAATCAAATCGGTTGCCATAGAAAAATCGGCGATATAGCATCGCCAAACTGTACCCCCTCGACTCTCTATAGTTTGAACGATGGACTTAATAATATCATCGTCTGCTGGACTGAACTCACTTGACATCAACTTTTGTTTCCAAATGTAAAACTTTGGATCACTGCTATTTAGCCATTGGGGAAAAAGATAACCATACCAATATTGTTCCGTGGGCGTCATTTTCTCAAAAGCAGAGTCCTGCAATTCTGGAGAGGATAAGCCTTTAAGCTTAAGCCAAACGTCAGCATCTCGAATCACCTCTAACAAAAACGCCATGACAAATTTTTTGGCAGTAAGTGAACCTGGCTTGATATCTTTCACCCAGCGGTTGATCTCGTCTAACCGTTTTGCTAAACAGGGTTCTATCGATGATGCCTCTTTGATTAGGAATTTGAGTTTAGCCTTGATTTCTAGGGAATGCACATGATTGCTCTATTCGTCGGTAATGGGCTTATGGTTGAATTTATTATATCTCACTTTGTCCCAAGTCTCTACTTGATTCGCCATTAATTAAATTAACATAAAGAAACGCTGGATTGAGCAAAAAATGTACTTATCAGGATGGGTTTATTCAGTTAATAAACTTTGTAATTGATTTAAAGGGTTTGATGCAAGCGTTGATGGCGCTAAAGCGCCTACTACGAACGAACTAAATGTCCTCTTCAGATTGCTGGGACTGTAGCCAATTGAGCAATACTTGAGTGCTACTAAAATAATTTGTAATCCCAACATTTCGTAACGCCGCTTGAACTTCGGGTGTACCAAAGTCCCGTTCATTACTACTCAAAAATACTTGAGTTTCCGTCGGGTAAGATTGAGCATGATGTAAAATACAGTGAAGAATCAGATTATCTGTATAATCTTGATCAATTAAAGAAATAGTTAAACAATCTTGGATCATGGACGGCGTTAAAGCAATGAGTTCGGCTTTTCCAGATATCTGGTTAATCGCTTGAAACAGACGCATTTTTACCTCTGACAGTAACGCCCTGTTTTCTTGACGGGATTGATCTAAATATAATAGTAATCGTTGAGCATGGGATGAGGTCTGATCACGCCGTACTTGACTAATTTGTAAGTTTAACTCATTTTCAAAGCGTCTGCGATACTTTAGCTCCTTTTCCAAGGCTGATAATGCTTCCATCACGCAAATACTTGGCAGGGCGAATTGTACCGATGGTAAGGTACTCTCTAACAGAGTATTGGCTTGCGGATCACGCCCAGTACAAATACTCATCAAAAAATTGGTCTCCAAGTAAAGTATCACCCGCAATCTCCACGTCACTTTTGGTGCTTCCATCTTCTAGCTGCTGCAACAAACCAATAGCCGCTAACTCCTTAGTTGCTGGCGGTGTGACGGACTTCCAGTGATAGGCTAAGTCTCGCAGCCAAGACTCAATTAATGCTTCTAGATAATCTCCATCAATGGTTTGATTGTCACAGCTTGGATCATAGTAGTTTACTATATTTGTTGTTTTTAGGGAACAGATCGCCTCAGACCAATTGACGCCATCCCATTGAACAATTTGAATCGTTTCGGGGTCAACTAGCATCGCGAATGGAACCACGGTTTGTGTGGCTTTTAGGTAGGAGGTAAATTGAGAGAGGGTAAGCTTAACCACACGGCTACCTCTGACATCAGCAACTAGAATAACTCGTCCCTGTTTGTCTAAGGCAATTACATCAGCGGAGATTTGATGACGAAATATCGGATTGGCGGTTTCCATAGGGTTGATTGGTGATGGGTGATTGGTTATAGTTTAACAACAATGGGTTGACAATCTAATCCCTTGGCTGCTGTTGATTGTTCTTCACACTTAATCGGATTCGGCTGAAATAACAGTTTCAAATTGGTCGTATCTTCGGGAACTTCAAACACAAGCTGTCCCTGTCGTTGATCATCCGGACTAATTTCACCCGTCGGTGTCTCAATATCCTCCAATGCACTGGCTAAAAGCGCCACTTCATAAGTATTATTGTTGCTATCGATAACTTCAAAGGAAACCACGGAAAAGGTTTGTGGTTGTTGTCCTTGATTAACAATTGTTGTATCGACTACTACCCACTGATTCCCTTTATTGGGTTGAATCACGCCTTTTCCGGGATGCACCCTGGTGCTGTTAACAGTAAATTGGAGATTGAGATTGTTTTGGCTGATGGAAATGACTTCACCGAGAGAATGTGTTGGTGCTGAAATGGGCTTGGTTGCAGGAGATTCAGTCGTTTCTACAAACGTGCGATCGCGATTTTCAATCGTCTCAGGATTTTGTTCATCAGGAGAACATCCTAGGGCTAAAGTGAGGAGGGTAATCGACGCGATCGCACCGATTTTTTTTAGTGCTTTATACATACTTATTCATCCTTGTCAATATGAGCAAGAAAAAGAAACGTAATCAATTTACCAACATTTGGGTAAATCAAACGAATCTCGGCAAACAATTGGGTTGATCAGCGATAGCCATGGGCAAGAAACTGGTAGAAGGCAGGAGGTAAAAGTTATATATTATTGTCGGGGCGGGTTTAGCCGTTTAATTGATGGGTATACTGATAACTTATCAACAAAACCCGCCCTCTTGTCGTTTCGATTTGAGACAAATGACAAATGACAAATGACGAATGACAAATACCCTAACTTCCCAACATCTGCAACTTATACAAAGCCGCATACAAACCATTCTGTTGTAACAGTTGTTCATGAGAACCCGATTCCACCAACTCACCCCGTTTAAGCACCAAAATTCGGTCTACATTGCGGATGGTTGAGAGACGGTGGGCGATAATAATCGCCGTGCGTTTTTCCAATAAATGATCAAGGGCTTGTTGAATCAAGGCTTCGGTTCCCACATCTAAACTCGCCGTCGCTTCATCTAACACCAAAATTTGCGGATCACGAATCGCCGCCCGGGCAAATGCCAATAACTGCTTTTGACCCCCAGAAAGGTTCGTTCCCCTCTCCCGGAGTTGGGTATCATAGCCTTGAGGAAGTTGTTCGATAAATTGAGCCACATTTGTGGCTTCCGCCGCCGTTTTCACTTCTTCAATCGAGTAGTCTTCGCCCAAGGTAATATTACTTTTAACATCCCCAGCAAACAAAAATCCCTCTTGCAAAATAACCGCCATCTGACGCCGTAATTCAGATTGTGGCAAATCCCGAATATCAATCCCATCCACTAGAATGCGTCCCTTGGTGGCTTCATAGAGGCGACACAGCAAGCGAATAATCGAACTCTTTCCCGCACCCGTGGGACCAACTAACGCCACTTTTTCTCCGGGGCGAATGGTAAAGTTTAAATCTTTGAGAACATAGTCATCCTCTTTATAAGCAAACCAGACATGTTCAAAGCGAATTTCACCTCGATGCGCCGCTATTTGTCCCTTACCATTACTTCTCGGCTGTTCTGAAATTAACGCCGCATGAGATAACTCTGGATCACGAATTTCAATCGGCTCATGCATAATATCACTCACCCGTTCAAGTGCGGTGAATCCAGCTTGGAACATGGTAAACTTGTCAGCAAACTGACGTAAGGGATTAAACAAACGCTGGGCGTAAAGAATAAAGGCAGATAAGACACCAAAACTGAGATTATCTTGCAGAATTAACCAGCCTCCTAACCATAATACCGCCGCGATCGCCACTAAGGATATCCACTCTAATGTGGCAGATACAGCAGAATCGTGAAAGATAGTTTTATCGACTTCCGCGACATAACGTTGGTTCACCGCCCGAAACATCTCAGCATTCACTTGTTCCCGGCGAAATAGCTGAACAATATTAATCCCAGCGATATTTTCTTGCAGCATTGAGTTGAGAGTGGACAGTTCTTCTCTGGCTATATAATTAGCTTCCCGATATTGCTGCTGAAAGTAGACAATCAACCCAGTAACTGGAAATAGCATTAAGATCAAAATTAGCGCCAGTTGCCATTGCAGGGAAAACATAAAAATAGCAATAACCAGCATGGAGAAGATGTCATTGAGAATGCCTATGGCACCACTAGAAAAGACCAATCCTAATGCTTCCACATCGCTGGTGATCCTGGTAATCAGTTTTCCTACCGGAGTTCGGTCAAAAAATCGCACCGCCAGGGAGGTAATATGGTCAAATAAATCATTGCGAATCCCGGCGGTAATTTGCTGACCTAAGTTTTCTTCCAGGAATTTCTGAAAAACGCTACAGACTAATCGGATAATTATACTCAGTAATAACAGAGTTGCCAGAATATTGATGCCTTCTGATAAAGAACGATTATTCAGAAACCACCAGGTTTCTTCTTGACGAATCAAGGAAACCGCTTGCCCAATAATTAAGGGTTGAATCGCACCTAGAATGGATACGGGAATGAGTAAAATAATCGCTGTGATCAGTAAGCGTTTTTTAGTCAGCGCGTAAGGAACCAATCTCCGGAAAAGTCGCCAATCCGTTTCCCCGCGTCGGTTAACGCCTCTAGATGTTGGTGATGATGCCTTAGTCATAGTAAACCCTGGTTTGTAAAAGTCATACAGTCATAAATTCATACATTCGTAGGGGCGAAGAAACCTTCGCGCCCATATTTTTCGGTTCTACGGCTAAATTTTCGCCGCGAACGCTTCGCCCAGTAAAATTCTAAATTTTCGTCACCAAGGCTTTTTCTATAATAGGATTCTGTTTCCACAATTGGAAATCGTTCTCCCGATAGATACGCCGGAAAATGCGGCTGAAAATACGTCCAATATATCATTCTAAATTAAACTATTCAGATAACTTCATACTCATTCCTGATAAAGGATTGACAAAACCCGAACATTGACAGTCAGAGGATTGTTAACTGTTCAAGGTGTGGGTACGGGGAACCGTCTTCTAGCATACAGGTTAACCTATCTGGGCAGATTCTGGAGGAGTTCGTCGTGGCGCTGTCTTCGCCTTAAAGTCAGACACTGACTACAAACGCTGAAGTCAGCAACATTCTCGGTAGGTGTGTCAACCCGTCTCGACCAGCGCCGGATGTATTTCTTTCCAAGATAACGGATCGAGATACACCCGTACAGTGGAGTCAATTTAGCAATTTAGAGGTAAAATTTAGATAAAATTATCCAGTATTAGAAGCAGGAGAAACAAGAATGGCTCAATCAAAATCTAATTCTACAGTATATCGTCGAGGCAGAGTATTTTCTGAGATTCAATGGTCTCCGGAAAAAATAGCCCATTGGAAATCTGAAAAGGAAGAATTGTATCAGCGTTGTCAATTAATTTTTGACCGATTAAAGCCGGAACTCTTTAGTAAGTATAACAATGGGTATGTCGTGATTGAGCCAAATAGTGAAACCTATATTATAGACTTCAATGAGATTACACTCCTGCAAAAGGTGCTTCAAACTTATCCTCACACCCAAACCTTTATGTTTAAGGTGAATAAAACTGGAGTATTCGGCACAATATGATTGAGGGGGAATTTGGAGATAATGAGGAGTTGATTTTTCCAATCGAGATCATTGCGGCTGAAGGATTAGAATTCGAGATCGATGCTATTTTAGACACAGGCTTTTCCGAGTGGCTGGCAATTGATAAGCAGGATGTAGATGAGCTAGGTTGGCTTTATGTTACAAACCAGTCAATGCAGACAGCACGCAGCTTTGATAAGTTTGACATCTATTTAGGGAAAGTTCGCATAGACAAACAAGAGTTTGATATTCCTGTTCATGCAGCTATCGGAGTTACGGATATTTTGCTGGGTCGTAAGTGGTTAAGAAATCGGCAGTTAGTAGTGGATATGGCTTCAGGAGTGTTGACTTTGGGAGAAAATCAATGATCATCCTCACAACTTATGCTGACGAACTTAAACAAATTTTCTTCAGTCTGATTACTCATGAATTCTGCCATCGGGTAAAATAGCTCCCGATAAAATAGCTCCCGTCAGTTTCACCAACAATCGATCGCCTGTTCCCACTTTAGCGCCCCGCAAATCCGCACCACTCAAATCCGCCCCACTTAAATCTGCACCAATTAAATTCGCATCCCGTAAATTTGCCTGAACTAAACAGGCTTGAAATAAGTTAGCGCGAAACAGATTTGCTCCTTCTAAATTCGCGCCACTGAGATTCACCTTATGTAAAAAAGCATCCGTCAGGTTAGCTTGACTGAGATTGGCATTACTAAGATTACGTCCAGATAGGTCTTTTTCTTTGAGATCAACCCCCTGAAAATTAGCACCACTGAGATCAGGCTGCGATCGCGGGCGCTGGGATTGCTTAGGTTCTCTGGGTTGGTAGTAGTTCCTGGATGAGGAGGGCGGTTGCTGCGGTTCTCTGGGTTGGTAGTAGTTCTTGGATGAGGAGGGCGGTTGCTGCGGTTCTCTGGATTGATAGTAACGCCGCGATTGAGTAGATTCTCGTCGGGGCGATCGCCCACGGTAATAATAGGTATTGGAAGCCGATTTGCGTGGCGGTGAGGATGGGGGATTGGGCGGTTTGGGTTTTTGCGATCGCAGTTCGTCTCGCGCTTGGTTAATTTCCTTGAGTTTGGCTTCAGCTTTCTGGCGCAAGCGCTGATTGTCCTCGGGGACGCGATCCGGATGCCAAATAAATGCCAAGTCTTTATAGGCTTGGTTCACTTCTTCTAGGGAGGCTCCGGGTTCTAGTCCCAGTATTCTGTAGTAGTGGTCTAAATTGTTAGATGACATTGCCATTTAGCGCCTGTTGAGCCCGTTAGCACGAGGTTGGAGAACCGATCCGAGTGAATGCGCTACGCCAAACTTAGGTAAATCTAGTGGCGTGGCACAGCTCATAGGTGGACTAGGAAATTAGCGGAAAGCCTTAATCAGTAAAGATTGTAGCATTTTTATAAAGTCACAATTTGTAATCTTAGGTATATGGACAATATACTCAATGCGTGCTTATATTAACCTCAAATTTACCTCAATATCACCATTCTGGTCTTTGAGAAGCGCGATCGCGTCTTGGGCTGTGCCGTCAGGGGGTAATATATTTTCAAATGCATTAAGTTCGGAACATCTGAATTGAGTATTCATGATGTCCACACAGGCTAATTCAGAGATAGTTAGGCTCAATGAGAATAAGTTGTCAGATTTTTTCCTCCTTTTTCCCTGAACTCACTACAATAAATAAAGGATGTAGGAGTGAAGACTTGAACGATTTTACTCTAGCCAATCAGGAGTCTTTAGATGAATTAGCCTGGGCAATGGAAGCCTGTCAGGGACAGTTTTGCCTGATGTTGGCGCGTTGTAACTATGGGTATTTGCAACAACGCCTAATCCAGCAACTGCAAGAGGAATGCACCTTCAACATCCGAGTCATTCACCTGAAGCCAGAAGACAGAACCCTATTTAGCACCGTGCGATCGCAACTGGGACAGGAGATACCTTCTGCCCTTATGGTATCTGGCTTTGCCGCTTTAGACAATCTGGACGACATGTTCGCGGCGATGAATCAGGTGCGGGAGGAGTTTCGCAAGAATTTTCCCTTTCCTTTCATCCTATGGATGAATGATCGGGTTTATATTCGACTGTTGAGAATTGCACCAGATTTTGAGAGTTGGGCAACAACAACCGC
>NZ_JBKHHI010000296.1:0-8497 GCF_046539235.1 Coleofasciculus sp. | reverse complement strand
TTTATAATATGACAGCCAATCCTCGCGTAACCGTCTGGAATGAGTATCAAGTGGAAAAACAACAACCTGAGGTTGCTAAGATTTATCCTGATGGCATTCATCACGCGATCGCGCAACATTTGCAATCCTCAGGATTAACGGTTAAAACTGCCACATTAGACCAACCTGATCATGGATTAACTGATGCCATCCTTAACCAAACAGATGTTTTAATCTGGTGGGGACACATTGCCCATGACCAAGTACAAGACACTATCGTCGATAAAGTCCATCAGCGCGTTTTGTCTGGTATGGGTTTAATTGTATTGCATTCGGGTCACTTTTCCAAAATTTTTAAACGGCTGATGGGTACATCTTGTCGTCTCAAATGGCGTAATGACGGCGAAACAGAACGGCTTTGGGTTGTTGATCCATCCCATCCCATTGCAGCAGGTTTAGATCAGTCCTTTGAACTGGCGACTGAGGAAATGTATGGTGAATTTTTTGATATTCCTAATCCGGATAGTTTAGTGTTTATCAGTTGGTTTGAGGGGGGTGAAGTCTTTCGCAGTGGCTGTTGTTTTCACCGAGGTAAAGGTAAAATTTTTTACTTTCGTCCCGGTGACGAACTTTATCCCACCTATTATCAGCCTAGTGTATTGCACGTTATTACCAATTCCATTTACTGGGCAAGTCTTTAATTGTTGATTGTTCATTGTTGATTGTTCATTGGTAATCTTTTCCCTCATCTCCCTCATCTACCCGATCTTCTCTATTCCCTATTCCCTAACACAGAACCACGGCATCAGTACGCCCCAATACTCGAAAATCTTCCTTGTCCAAATCTACAGGTGTACCGCTGCGAATCAGTTCAACAAAATCCTCATTAGGAACCATGAAGCATAACGCATATAAACGACCACGACCTGTATTTATAATTTCATGAATACCCGTTGGTGGGACTAATAAACTATCTCCTGCCCGAAATGGCACATTTTTGCCATCACACCGGGCAATTCCTTCCCCTTTAAGGATAAAAAACATTTCTACAGCAATTTGATGACGATTAGGGGGAGTTTTGCCACCTTCATCAAAAATCTCCACGCAAACGGTTAATGACGCATCCGCGATTGCCGGATCAAAGATAATGGCTATACGGTTAGTATCCTGGGGACTAATCCGATAGGCTTGGTAGTCCTTAGGGGACTTGATAACGGGAATCATACAACGGGATTCCATAGGTAGTTTCTCCTGCAATTTGTCAGTGGTCAGTGGTCATTGGTCATTCGTTTTTGATGCCAACCATTGGTAGCTGCTAACTCTCCCCATTTTCTTTGTCTCCTCTGCCCTTCTGCCCTCTGCCTGCTGCCTTCTAAAATTGTTAAGCTTTTAGGGCTTTCAGAAGTAATTGGGAATCGCTGGTAAAGCCAAAGCATTGATTAACATTGTAAATAGTGGCTTTAAAGCAGTAATCAGGAGACGTTGTTGCCGCACAATCTTTAAGCAAAACACAATCATATCCCAGGAAGTTAGCATCTTGTAATGTTGCCATGACACATTGATCAATGTTGACACCCGCAAAGAAAAGAGTGGTTTTGCCCATATTGCGTAAAATGCTGTCTAAGGCAGTGTCCCAGAAGCCACTCATGCGATATTTGTCAATATAAATATCTTCGGGTTTGCGGTCTAATTCATCTACAATTGCTGCCGACCAGCTATCTTTTGTTAGTACTTTTGCCCCATTTTTGGGCAAGGGATCACCGAGTCCAATTCCGGCGCCTGTGGGGTTGTAAACATGGCGCAATCCAGCACTAATATTGAGTAAGTCGGGACGATTTCCCCAGTTCACCCAAATCACAGGAACGTTGACATCTCGTAACTGGGGAAGCAAGCTTTTAAGGGGTGCAATTGGGCTGCGGGCTGGGGTTACGTCTACGCCAATATGGGCTAACCAGCCATCGGGATGACAGAAGTCATTTTGCATGTCGATGATTAGGATGGCAGATTTGACTAAATCCAGGCGCAGGCTTTTGGTTTCGGTGGTAAGGGTAATGGGATGAGGGATTAGAGAGGGGCGAGTGAGATCCGCGATCGCATCACTCACTCCCCAAGCATTGGGGGCTACACCTAATGTCCGTAACGGTTGATTCATGGCAGTAATGAATGATAGATATCCCAATAATTGTACTCAGTTTCGATCCACTTACAAGTGATGATCGATGAGTCATCGCCCTAATTGTCTGATAAATTAGGGCGTTGAAGTGACTGAGATTTTACAAAAATTTATCAAAACAGCCGGAGAGATTCATTAACCTGTTGTTTAATCATCCTCGTCATAATCATAGTCGTCATTGTCGTGATCAGACTCAACCCAATAACTATTGGGTAAAATTTGTAATAAAACTTAATAAGCTTTGTTGAAAGACTGACTGTTTGCCCCAATCGCTGAAAAAATATGATAAAATAATTTCATTTAGCTGACAAGTTTGTCGTCAGTGCTTTAGCGCTTCTGGCACGCTTCGTGCCTACTACGAACAATACATCAGGTTCAATCTGTGAGTTGTACAATTCAACACGTTTTAATCCCTATTGATCCGGACTATACAACCGTAGATGTGCAAATTGAGGCAGATCGGATTGCCACAATTGTGCCTCACTCCTCTGTTAATTCTGGGGAAAGGAATACTACAGTCGATGGGAAAAATAAACTGCTTCTTCCCGGTTTCATTAATGCCCACACTCACTCCTCGGAGATGTGGCAACGGGGTATTATTCCACCCTTACCTTTAGAACTGTGGATTGCCCAACTTTATGAGTTTACACCTTTAGCACCAGAACAGGTTTATTTGAGTGCGTTGGGGACAGCCGTGGAAACATTACTGTCTGGTGGGACAACGGTTGTCGATCATTTGGTATTAATTCCAGGGAAAGAAATTGAAACCGTTGCGGCGGCGGTTCGGGCTTATCAAGATATTGGAATTCGGGCATTTATTGGTCCGTTGATTCAAGATGAATCCCTGTCGCAGGGGATTCCCGATGGGGGTGTGAAGCAAAACCATGATCCTTATCATCACTCAACCGAGGAAATCCTGGCATTTATGCAGGAGGTGGTGCAGCGATTTCATCATCCCGAATCAGGAATCAACATTCTCGTCGCACCAACGGGGATACAACTCTGTTCTGATAAACTGTTGGAGGGTTGCATTGAATTAAGCGATCGCGAGAATTTATGTCGTCACGCCCATCTATTGGAAACAAAAGCACAGCAGCAACTAGCGCAAGAAAAATACGGCTGTAGTGCGGTAAGACATTTACAACAGCTTGGCTACTTGAGTCGGCGCACCTCTTTGGCGCACTGTGTCTGGTTAGATGATGCCGATATTGGGATTTTAGCCCAAACGCGATCAACAGTGGTTCACAATCCCTTGAGTAATTTGCGCTTAGGAAGTGGGATTGCACCCATTTTGAACTACCGGAAAGCCGGAATTAATGTTACCTTTGGCTGTGATGGTGCAGCCAGTAATGATGCCCAAGATGTCTTAGAAGCGATTAAAATTGGTACATTATTGCACAATACTACCGATTTAGACTATCGCCACTGGATTACGCCGCGTCAGGCGATTAAGATGGCATCCTTAGGCGGGGCAAAGGGGTTGAATATAGCGGATGAGTTAGGTTCGTTGACAATCGGCAAAAAAGCTGATTTAGTCTTATATGATTTGACCAATTTATCTGTATTACCCCGTACTGATCCGATCGCTTCACTGGTATTAGGGCGTCCGACAAATGTAGTTGATACGGTTTGGGTGAATGGGGAACGAGTGGTTGCCAATGGAAAAGTAACCCGCATTGATATCGATGAATTAAGGAAGGAATTATTTGAGCAAAGTGAATGGATGAGTAGTCGCCAGTCTAAAAGCATCCAGCCGTTTGAAGCCCACTATCGTCAAGTAATGGGTTTAGACGTTTCCAATCAGTAATGGGGAGATTGAACGGATTGCAGTGGCGGCGGTAATTGCATCCGAAAAACCCACTGTAGGGGCGACCCGCTTGGTCTAATTAACAACACCAGTCCACTCAATTAGGTCGGGTCGCCCTCTACTCAACCGGAAAGAGGGCGGGTTTAATTAAGTTATCAGTTTTTGCCAAAGGTTATCGGTGAAACCCGCCCCTACAGACGTGCCATGATACGTCTCGACATCTGTATAATAAGCTGTTCGGCATTTCTTTTTACTCTGGAACATAAGATTTGGCACTTATTCCACTGTGACTGATTTTGCCAAATTCCTCGGCTGATCCACATCTAAACCCCGCCGCGCCGCAATGTGATATGCCAAAAGTTGTAAGGGCATTACTGCCAAAATTGGAGATAATAATTCCTCCACCACTGGCACCGATAATAAAATATCAAAGGTTTGAGCCGCTTCTGGATCATGCATGGGTGTCACCCCAATTAATCGCGCATCTCGCGCCTTGGCTTCTTGGGCATTAGATAGCACCTTTTCATACACAGTACCCGGCATCGCGATCGCAACCACGGGAACTTTAGAATCCAATAGGGCAATGGGTCCATGTTTCATCTCCCCCGCAGGATACCCTTCGGCGTGAATATAGCTGACTTCCTTAAGCTTCAACGCCCCTTCTAAAGCGATGGGGAAATTAATCCCACGCCCTAAAAAGATGAAATCTTGGGTTTCGGCAAACTCATGGGCTAATTCTTCCAGATAATGTTCCTGACGCGATAACACCAACTCAATCTGGGAGGGAAGTTGACGCAACCCAGCAATAATTTCGGCAATCCGTGACGGGGGTAGGGTTTGGCGTTGATAGGCTAAATCCAGTGCTAAACAGTAAAATACCACCAATTGAGTGACAAAGGTTTTCGTTGCCGCAACACCAATTTCCATTCCCGCAAACGTCTCAATAATATGCGGGACTAAATGCGCCAGAGAACTCTCGGAACGATTGGTAATCCCCACCAGTCGCGGCTGATACTCTTGTCCTAAACCAGTACGCCGTCGTTTTTCCATCTCCAACGCCGCTAAGGTATCAGCAGTTTCTCCCGATTGAGTAACGCCAATGGTGAGGGTATTGCGCGTCAAGGGTGAGGGGGCATAGCGGAATTCTGAGGCATATTGTACCATCGTGGGAATTCCAGCGAGTTGTTCGATCAGGTATTTCCCGACCAGACTGGCGTGCCAACTGGTACCACATGCCAATATCTGAACATGTTCTAAGTTTTCATACAACGACTCAGGAAGTCCTAATTGTATTGGCGTGGTTATGGATGGGGTGTCTCCGGCGACTGGGTTTTGATCAGGTATCGCGCTACTGCTATCATTTTCTCCCGCAGACCAATCACTGCTAATATAAGCTTCTAAACAGGTTCGCACCACACCCGGTTGCTCAAAAATTTCTTTGAGCATGAAATGACGGAATCCCTGTTTTTCGACTTGTACAGGATTCCAGTTAAGGGTGCGGGGGAATTTGCGAAGACGTTCCCCGTTAAAGTTATAGACTTCTGCCCCTAGGGGGGTTAACCGTGCCAGTTCCCCATTCTCTAGGTTCAACACCGCATGGGTGTGGGGAACGAGGGCGGGAGTATCGGAGGCGCAGAAGAATTCTCCTTGACCAAATCCCAGGATTAAAGGAGCTTGTTGTCGTGCGACAATAAATTCATCGGGATAGTCTGCACAAATAATCGCGATCGCAAACGCACCATGGAGTTGATTCACCGCTTGGCGCACAGCGTCTAGCAAGGCATTCGGGTGTTGAATATCTGGGGTTGAGGGTTCGGGGAGAAACTCGGCAATTAGGTGGGGAATCACTTCGGTATCGGTATCGGAACGGAATTCATGTCCCCGTTTTTTCAAGTCTTCCCGTAGTTCTCGATAGTTTTCCACGATGCCATTTTGCACCACGGCTACGCGCTGATGGGTGTCGGTATGGGGATGGGCATTATATTCTTCCGGTTTCCCGTGAGTTGCCCAACGGGTATGTCCAATACCAAGTCGGGCTTGGTTATCGGTACGTTCCAGTTTTTCCCGTAAATTGTAGAGTTTGCCTTTAGCGCGAACGCACTGAATTTCCCCTTCCCAAACGGTGGCAATTCCGGCAGAATCATAGCCTCGATATTCGAGTCGTTCTAACCCTGCCATTAAAATATCTGTTGCTGGTTGCGTACCAATATAACCAACGATTCCACACATTGAACCGCTCCCTCCTCAAACATGATGCCTTCAACATCTTATTCGATATAGGCTAGAGGGCAACCCATGGGAACGTCAAGAATCATTACCAGGACTTATACCAAGTTGTAGTCTAAGGTCTAATTTGTCATGGTTGGCGTAACCCTTGAGAGGACGGAAGAGCAGGCGTCAGTCAATGCGCCGTATGTTTCGGGCGAGAGTAATCTCGTCTAGTTACAAGCCCCATCCCCTTGTGGGTGGGGTTGTTGACTATGCGGATTTCTGAGTGACTAAACCCCAGATAAAGATTAACAGCAAGGCACCGAGAACGGCAAAGATAATACTGCCAATACTGAGAGCGCCTGAAGCGGCGGCGGCGGCTCCGGACGAGCCTAACAAGAGTTTACCCAGAAACCCTCCGACGAAAGCACCGAGAATCCCTAAGCCAATAGTGGCAAAGATTCCGCCGCCTTGATGCCCGGGATAAATGAGTTTAGCCAGTGCGCCTGCAATTAAACCTAATACGAGCCAAGCAATAATATTCATAGAATTCTCTCCTTAATGCTTATTGATGTCTATGTCACGATTAAGTTCAGGATATCAATTTACTGTAACTCCTCGCTTCTATCTAATTAAATAAATTAACTCTGTCTAAATCAGTCTTTATGATTATCCGAAGATGTAGAGACGTAGCATGCTACGTCTCTACACCCAAATTAATTCGGGGGACTCATACCCCAACCGCTATTGGTTTAAATGCCATCATCCTTAGGATTTATACCAAGTTGCATTCAAAGATATAAATTTCCCTCCCCCTGCTCCAGACGCGCCATGGCACGTCTCTACAAGCTTCCCCTGCTTCCCCTGCTTTTCCTATCTACTATGTTTGAGCGCAACTCGGTATTAGTGGGGGCGCTTGCGTTTTAATCCAAGCCAGCCTAAGGAACTAAATAGTAATAAACCTAATACAGAACTGGGTTCGGGTACGCTTTCAACTTCAAAGACACTCAAGGTTCCACTGGTTTCATTGGCGGTAACCACCAAGGGATTACCATTGGGACTGTCGTTAGCCGCAATGAACAGTAACCCTTCTAACCCTCTGGATCAGTATCTGGGTAATCATCATTCAACTCCCCCTCGTTAGACACAATAACCTTGGTGCCATCTGGGGTGAAGGTGAGTGAGTCGGGGACTGAACCAACTGAAACCGGGTCATGTAGGGAATTCCCTTCCGCATCGAAGAACAACACAAAACCAGGATTTTGCGGTATCTCATTGGTGACAGAGACAGCAAATCGACCATTGTTATAGCTGACGCTGTTGGGTAAGCCATAGCTGGTAAGGTTGATGCTTGTGAACGGCGACGGATTCGTTGGATTGCTAATATCAAGGATATTAATCTGCTGTTGACCGGAACTGGTCACGAACAACCGTTGAGTGATCGGATCATACGCCGTTTGTTCGGCGGTGCTGTCCGCGAAAATTTCTGTCGAGAAGGAACCGATGGGTGTCAGGTTGAGATTAATCGCGGCGGCTGGTGTCGCCACCATACCGACTAAGACGGCTGACTGTAGGGTTGACTGAACGATACTGGGCATTCGATGAATGAGTGAATGTTGACGCCTAGACATGGGTGATGAACCTCCTGATTCGGATACAGGTAAGTAAGAAGGTGGGTATAGTTAACCCCAAGAAGTTACGTTTTGTAAAGCAACATTGCCGCTGATTTGGGTAAGAATAGCTGATGTTTTTACATTTCTTAATATATTAAGCGAAATGAACACCGTTTGTTTGCCAGGGACAGAACGACCAATGCACAATTCCCAGCCAGCGCTACAGAGCAATTTGTTTACAAAAATTAACTTGAAAAGTCGAGTAAAACTACCTAGTTATTCACTCCTTATTTAGCATGGTCTTACACCAATAAAGAAGAGTTCTGGGACAGGTTCATCAACTCTTTAACAAAAACCCCGCCGCCAAGATAGAGAAATTCCAGCCCATGGCAGATTACCTAGCCGCCCGCTTGGAAAAATTTGACATTGGTGTGGGTGAGGTGAAAGTTGCCCCCGACTTAGATACAATGGCAAGCCTGCTCAAAGAAGGCAAAGTCGATATCTACGTTGACAGTCCCTACCCTGCCATGATTGTCAGCGATAAATCTGGAGCCAAACCCATCCTGCGCCGCTGGAAGGATGGAAAGGGTGAATACTATGGGGTGATCTTTACCTTGGCAGAAAGCGAGATTGACTCCTTAGCCGATCTCAAGGGAAAAATGATCACCTTTGAGGAAACCGCCAAGTTTGACGAGTTTCCCGTTGAAACCAGTCTCG
>NZ_JBKHHI010000295.1:0-8514 GCF_046539235.1 Coleofasciculus sp. | reverse complement strand
GTTTAAATGCCGAACAGTTTACCTGATGCAGGGCGACCCGATAAAATTAAGGGTTGGGCGATATTAATTGTGTGCGGCGGGTCGCCCCTACAATCTATCTTGTAACTACCTCTGACACAAAAAACAGCAAAATCTAACACTTCCTGTCGGCGTTCCTCAGATAAGCGATTCACGATCGCTTTGCATTTCATCTCACACTCAGGGACGAGTCAGGTAATTTCGCCAAGGCTTCCCGCACAACCTCAGAACCTGCACCTAGAATACAAGATTTTTCCGTTAAATGTCGCTTCCAAGCACGACTACCGGGTTGTCCCGAAAATAATTGCAGGATATGGCGGGTAATTTTATTCAACTTCAATCCTTTTGCCACCCAATGATCAATATAATCCAACATCCCTTCCACTACCTGATGGCGAGTTGGCGCTATACCTTCCTGACCAAATATCTGACAATCAGCTTGAGCAAACAGATAAGGATGATCGTAAGCGGCGCGTCCAATCATTACCGCATCGGCAAATTTTAACTGTTCCTGTACCTGTTCTAAACTCGTAAATCCGCCGTTAATCTCAATAAATAACTGGGGAAATTCTTGCTTGAGGCGATGCACGTCACTATACCGTAAAGGCGGAACCGTGCGATTTTCCTTGGGACTTAATCCCTGTAACCACGCCTTCCGCGCATGTACGCTAAAGTGCTGACATCCGGCTGCTGAGACAATACGGACAAAGTTTGCCATATCCTCATAGCGATCGCACTCATCTATCCCAATCCGATGCTTGACAGTAACTGGTATTGTAACCGCCTGAATCATCGCTTCCACCCCCCGCGCCACCCGTTCCGGTTGCGCCATCAGACAAGCACCAAAGTTCCCATTTTGCACGCGATCGCTGGGACATCCTACGTTAAGATTAATCTGGTCATACCCCATCCCTTCAGCGATTCGGGCGCATTCGGCGAGTTCTAGGGGATTATCTCCCCCCACTTGCAAAACTAAGGGTTTCTCTTCGGCAGAAAAACCCAACAGGCGATCGCGATCGCCATGTATAATTGCTGCACTGGTCACCATCTCGGTATAGAGGAGAGTGCGACGGGTAATCTGGCGCATGAAATACCGAAAATGGCGATCTGTGCGATCCATCATCGGCGCGATACTTAAGGGATACGTTACCGGGATGGTGTGAGGTTGAGGTAGAACGAGGGTATTGGGACTGACCATGAGGTTGTAGAATTTGTCTGGATGCGATCGCACTTCCTATCAGATCCAGATTAACAACTCAAGGACTTCTAGAACATATAGCCGACAAGCCACTTGAGTGAACAACAACACCTGATCACGATCGATCTTCAATCCCAATCGTCAAATCTTCTAACGCTTGTTCAACTTCACCCAACTCTTTTTCTGTGGATGGATCAAGTTCCTCTGTCTCCTCTGAGTCAGTACCTGCTTCATAGCTTTCCATCACTTCATCAACAGCATCTTTGTTCAATGTGGGATCGTGGGTAACGCGGGTAGCATCCTGATTTTGGTGGGTTGACTGTTCCTGTGTCATGGGTAATTGATTCATCTGTTCGCTTTTCCTTTATCAGGATAACTCCAATCCATGCCATCCTCATGAGTAGTCTTGATCATCCCCAGGCTCAGCATTAGCCGCCTGGAGTCGTTCAAATTGCCGCCGGATCAACCGCTGCACGGCAATGATTGCGGGATTGACTTCCACATAGCGACGCTGGGGATTTGCCAGATAGGTTTGCTGCTCACTTTCCATCATTTCAATATCTTGATTGAGAAATCGCATAAATACAAACCGTTCCAGTATGGTAGACAAGAGGGGGTCGAATAGCTGGCGGAACCATTGGGGTAGGGGAACCTTGAAAAAGAATAGAGCAAAGGAGCGACTTTCCGTTAGTCCGATGGGGAGGCGCATCAGGTAGAGATTAGAGACGCCTTCTAGAGAACTGTAATAATGGGGATAGCGATACTGTACCGATATCGTGCGCCGAGTCACTTGATCCGCGCGATCGCTTAACCCTAACCATTGAGCCATACGCCCTTTATAGGAGACATCGTACTCCGCACAGACGGTATTTTCCGTTTCCTGTAAACGTTTGAGAACCGGATCAAACCATCCTTGCAGGTTTTGGTGCAAAAATCCATGAAAAACATCCATGGAATTTTCATTACAGATAGAAAAATGAGATTTCATCCTGGCACTCACGGGAACCATAAACCAGTCAGGATTGTCAAATTCTGGCATATCTGGCGGTTGACAGGTTTTGGCTAAGGTAGGATCTCCAGGAAAGATCCAAATCAGCTTGTATTTTTCCTGAATCGGGTAAGTACGGACTTGAGCGCAGGGTAGTTTCTGTTCCGGGGGAAAGTAGGGAATGCCTACACAATTTCCTGCACCATCAAACTGCCAGCCATGATAAGGACAGGCTAAATACTCATCTTGGACAATGCCTTTATGCAGTTCTACACCTTTGTGAGGACAAGCATTTTCTAACCCATGAAGTTGACCGGTGGGAGTCCGGTAAACAGCGATGGATTGTTGCCAAATCTTGACAGGTAATATTTTACCCGGTTGGATTTGATTTGCCCAAGCCACGGGATACCAGTAGTTAGGGTTAATCCCTACTTCTCTAATCGCGTTTTGAACGTTTTGGCTAGTTAGCGTTGTCGCCAGTTCCATCTTGAAGCCTCTGTTGTCGATTGACAATATTTATCCTGTAAGTTTTTAGGGGTCAATGCACCTGATTGTCATACTCGCTTCCCTTGAGAAGCAAGCTACGTCTTATGTCTTATGTCTCCCCTGCCCCTCTGTCCTCTGCTATAGTTGTCAAAATATTTAGGTATTTTAAGTTATGTTAAGTGATCCTCGGCTGTTAGTGCTGCTAGTCGCCGGCTCTCTCACCACCATGGCGGGGGGAGTGGTGGCGCCAATTTTGCCAGAGATGATCCAGCAACTTAACCTTGATCCGGCATTAGCCGGAAATTTGGTCAGCCTGCATTGTCTAACCATTGCCCTATTTAGTCCGCCATTAGGAATCGTGGCAGATCGGATCGGTCACTTGCGGGTGCTGATCCCCTCATTAATTCTCTACGGCTTATTTGGCACAGCCGGTGCCTTCATGCACTCACTAATGCCGTTGTTAGTCGTGCGGGGACTATTAGGTGCCGCCAGTGGCGGAATTGCGGCGGCGAGTTTGGGCATCTTGGGGAATATGTATAAAGGCGAAGCGCGATCGCAGGCGTTGGGATACGCAACCAGTACCCTAACTATTATGGGCATTGCTTTCCCCCTACTTGGGGGTTGGGTGGGTTCATTTCACTGGCAATGGGCATTTGGTCTGTATGGGGTGGGGTTACCTATGGCAATCTTAGCCGCACGGTTCTTACCGGAAAAATCCTCCCCAAAAACCAAGGTAGACGCTAAAGATGCTGGAAGTAAACTGCGCCAGGTTTTAGGACGCCCCTACACCCTACGCCTCTTATGCACACTCAGTTTGGTATCCATTGCGATGTACGCCGTGGTCATTTATGCCCCGCAATATCTCAAACAAACCATTGACGCCACAAGCGTAGTTAATGGAATTGTTTTAGCATCACGGGCAATAGGCGCAGCCATTATATCAGCATTTGGTGCGAAAAGGCTGGCACAGCGCTTTGGACAATCTACGACTGTTGCGATCGGGTTAGGTCTGATGGCGTTAACTTTAAGTACGATTCCCATCCTGCACCAACTGGGTTGGATTTTGGTGACGGCTGTATTCTTTGGTATGGGATTTGGTTTGGTACTCCCCACCCTTTACGGTACTCTGGCGAATCTAGCCCCCCCAGACCTGAAATCTAGTGTACTAGCGGCTGGCACAGGCGCAGGGTTTTTGGGACAGTTTATATCTCCTATCCTGTTAGGACCGGTGTTAGCGTCCTGCGGTTTAGAGTGGGTGTTCTATGCGGCGGCAATTGTGGCACTCCTCGCAGGCTTATTGCTCTTTGTCCCCAAGCCATAACCATAACTAGGGCTTGCTGTCGGGAGTATTGGGGTGAGGGGGTGAGGGGGTGATGGGGTGATGAGGGAAATAGTCGTGCTTGTCGTCTCGCGATAAGTGCAAGTTTTTTACCCATTCAGGAGGGATGAGTTTTTTTGTAGGGGCGGGTTTTACTATTCTCGTTTTGTTCTCACCCTGATGTTACTAAACCCATCCCAACCCAAGTATCGCGTCCACCATTTTTCCCATTGCTTTACTCAAGCTTTAAACTCTCTGTAAATAATTAAAGATTTTACTAACTTGTAATCTAATACCTATCTTATTTAGTAATAATTGGTTACTATGACAGAGGCATAGAAACTCTGAATATTTCCCGCCCATAAAACCTAGTTCTTTAATTCCGCTAGAGTTAATCAACTATTATTAACCAGGATTTGCCCTTAAGGGTATATCGTGCATCAATCCCTCATTTATTTTCTCGGTAGCCTATTTTGTTTTATTTCAACGGATTGAAAGATATACCAAAATGATGGCAATTGATGTAATTCCTAATCCTTTCAAAGACTTCAGACTATTTACAACCTCCATTCACGATACAACTAAAAATAATTACTTTAATGGTATTAGACAGCATTATCTTGCCAATAAATCCAACAAATTTAAGGTAAGTGAAATTCAGTCTCACTATTGTCAGGATTCAATTTTTAAGACTATTGATTTGAACGAGACTATACAGTCACTCAAACAAAAAGGAATCTCCCGCAATCTTAACCTCCCTGCACAAATTACCCAAGACATTCGAGACTTAGCACTGACAACGCCTTGCCATAAACCCAACAATACCCAATTCCGTTTTGATGCGTCT
Source organism: Coleofasciculus sp. (assembly GCF_046539235.1). Taxonomy (GTDB): domain Bacteria; phylum Cyanobacteriota; class Cyanobacteriia; order Cyanobacteriales; family Coleofasciculaceae; genus Coleofasciculus. The sequence goes on along the minus strand of NZ_JBKHHI010000295.1, from coordinate 3,659 downwards.
GAAAAAGAACAAATCATGATGCAGACGGGAAAACCATTGATTCGGGGAATTTACGACAATACTATATTGTCATGTCCAACGATCAAGAAACTAGAAACTGATCCAACATTATTAGCAATTGCCGCCACATACCTCAACGCCGAACCCATTCACCACGACAGTCAGCTATGGTGGAGTTTTGCTGTAGAATCAACTCTCTATGAGCGACGTCAAGAGGCTCAGAGGTTTTATCGAGCCACGAATAAGCCGCGTAGCTTGACCTTTTACTTTTATTTAACAGATGTAGATTTGTGCAGTAATCCTCACGTTTGTGTGCTGGAGAGTCACCGGAAGAAAAAGCTTGCCTATCGGTTTTTGAGTAAAGACTATTCACTCCAAGACATCAGTAAGCATTATGGCTATCACAATATAACCTCTATGTGCGGTAAAGCGGGTTTAGGATTTGTGGAAGATGCCCGTTGCTTTCGTAAAAAAAGCTCTCCCAGCAGTAACGATCGCTTAACCTTAGAACTTAAATTCGCCGCCAAGCCTGGTTCGATTTAAGTTTCGAGTTTTTCCCAAAGTCAGGGCGATTCCTGACTCAATTCGTCAGACATTAACTCTCGAAACTGATGCAAAACCCGATCCAAACCCACAGAACGTGAGGCTTTGAACAGTAAGCGATCGCCAGGTTGAACGAATTCCTTTAAATACTGCACCAAGGCGTCATCCTGGGCAAAACCTTTGCTGGGTAACGTTGAGATTCCCCTAGTAATGGCTTCGGCTTCCCGATCCTTAAGAGTAATCAATACGGCATCTAATTGAAGTTGCTGGGCTTTCTGTCCAACTTGCTGGTGCAGTTGTTCCGAATGGTCTCCTAATTCCTTCATTGATCCCAAAATAGCAATGTGTCGCTTACCCGGCGTCTGGGCGAGGAGGTGTAAAGCCGCGATCATGGCTTCAAATCCAGCATTATAGGTTTCATCGAGAATCACGATATCATTAGGTAACTCATAGCGTTGCGATCGCCCCCCAGACATCTGAACCGATAATCCTCTCCTCAAGGGTGTCCAATCAATCTGGAGATGTTTCGCCACGGCTAGGGCGGCTAAATAGTTGAGGGCATTATGTTCCCCCGGTAAGGGTAAGGGAAATGTGATACCATCCACCATTAGCCTAAACAAGTCAATGAGTGTCCCCTGGACATCACCCCCGTTTAAGCCAAACGTCAATGTTTCTCCTTGCCAAACCGTAGCCGCCGTATCCATTAAACGTTGGTTATCATGATTAAGAATCGCCACGCTTGTATCCGGCATCTGCGCCAATAACTCACACTTGGCTTTGGCGATCGCATCCTCCGATCCTAAAAGTCCAATATGCGCCGTCCCCACATTCGTAATCACGCCAATCGTCGGACGGGCAATTTGGGTCAATAGGGCAATTTGCCCAGAACCCCGCATCGCCATTTCAATCACGGCATAATCATGGTCTGAGTCTAATTCCAGCAATGTTTTTGGCACACCAATTTCATTATTGTAATTTGCCTGGGTTTTCAGGACATTGCCTTGAGTAGACAAAACCGCCGCGATTAATTCCTTCGTCGTCGTTTTTCCCGCAGAACCCGTAACCGCAATCACCGGAATATCAAACTGATCGCGCCACCATCGAGCAAGTTGCTGATATGCCTGTAGAGTATCATCGACTTGAAGCTGGGGTATGTCCTGAAGATGGCGACCTTGGTCACGGTTGGTAATCACCGCGATCGCCCCTTTCTTAATCGCTACCTCAGCGTAGTCATGTCCATCAAAGGTTTCCCCCCGCAGTGCCAAAAAGATTTGACCCGGTTCCAGGTTACGGGTATCAGTAGTAATACCATAGACCCCGTTAACCGTCATCGGCACGGACAGATTAACCGGAGTAGCTGCGAGGACTTCAACGAATTGGGTTAACGAAAGCTGACAAGGCATAATTCCAGGGTGGTGAATAGGTTTTAGCCAGTAGCTGTGGTGGGAGTAGGAGAGCCACACTCATCCCCTACGCCATTTCCGACTGTTTCCACAAGTTGGGGATCTAAATCGCGTTTTATTCTATATTCACCGAATCTTCACACTTTTGCGGCATAATTTTACAGTATGATCCATACTTAGTTTAGTATGATTGTATATATAGATAATATAGTTTATTAGATTTAAGCAACTCTTGACCAAGCTCGTTTAGGCGGGGTAATTCATAAAATGCATCAGGGTTTTCGGTTGTTGAGATACAGGGCAAGTCAAATTTGAGCTTAGATCTGCCAAATTCCATTCAAATTAACCAGCCCACGGCGTTTGCGCCTAGGGGGGAAACTGAAGTGAATACTAGTACTTGGACAGACTCTGACATCAGACAAACTAGCTCACAAGAGCAGCAACTGTACGACCATCTCCTGTATTGCGTACAGGTAGAATCTCCGACGCAGACGCTTGAACGCTTCAAACAGCTATTCATGGACGGCTCTCGATATCCAGAGCCGGAAATCTGGATGGTCTTGGAAAAGCTGGCAATGGATAAGCAGGCTGAGCAAGAGTTCAAGTTTATCCTGAATCGTTGCTGTCACATTCTGATTAACAGCTGGCAAATACAACCGCAACACCAAAACGCCATCCCTGAGTTGGTCGAATTACTGGATAATATTCCACCCGCAACCGGGGTTTACTCTCGCGGTTCTAGACGTCTGCGACATCTGCTACAGCTTTTCAAAGAAACCGACCAATATCTTACCCTACATCGCTTATCTCAGGTGGTCGGTGAAACATCCACCAGTTCTAAAGAAGTCGGACCTCTCATTCAGCGATACCCCTATCTGTATGAACACTGTTTGCTGAGTGAAGACAGCAGTTATGAACATCAACAAACTGTCCGGCAAATTCAATCCCGGCTTCAGCGGCGTTTTGAGCTAGATTTGTCAAAGTACGTGACTTATCAGGTGCGATGCGCCAAAATGAAACGTCAGGACTCGAAAGACGTTTCGACTAAAATTATCCAACCTGTCAAAAATCCTACCCTTCTAACGGATCATGAGTTGGGGACTGCCCTAAAACAGTTTGTCGGCAAAGTCCAAGGCTCTCATACTTGCCGAGATTTGGCTCAAACCTTTCTAACTCATAGCAGCCATACTCCTTGCTACAAAGACTTTAAGGACGATTTGTATGAGTATCTGACAGCTTCCATTAATCCAGCCTACGGAAAACGGCAGTTTAATAGTCGGTTGCATGAGCATCTGAAAAATACCTTACCTCAAAGTGATAATCAGAAGCCCAGCGAATTTCTGATTTTGCGAACCTGTAGCCAGTTATTAAATTTTCTGGTTGTTGAGAGTTCTCAGCGCCCTAAACATTTTGTTTTTGTCGATCTGATCACGAATTTAGGCGCAACGGTTACTACGGTGTTGCTACTCAAGATTGTGCTGCTGTGTCGTAAAGTTAAGCCCTATTTGGAAAAGCGATTCTCTATTTTGTTTAATCACTACGAGTCTTCCACGAGAGACGGTGTACCTTGGTTAATTAAGTCTCTGGAAAATTTGAATGTGGCTTTTAGTATTCATTTTGGTAGAGCTGACCTTTCCTGTCTGAGTCAAATTATGTAAATTGGTCATTGGTCATTGGTCATTGGTCATTGGTCATTGGTCATTGGTCATTGGT
>NZ_JBKHHI010000294.1:0-8575 GCF_046539235.1 Coleofasciculus sp. | reverse complement strand
GATAACCAAAAGCGCGGAATGTTGGAGACATTTTTAGCCTACATGATACCCAATGAGAGTGAACCATTTTGGCAATACGCCCAAGACGTTGTAACAGAAGCCAAACATAGAGGCGTACCCTTTATAGATGCTCATTTTGATAAAGCGAATATCTACACCTGGCTAGCGTGGCAAAATCCACCCGGACGACAATTGCATAATGCTATCATGGAGCATATTTTGAATCCCCAGCATCCCCAAGCTCAACCGTTTATGACTTGGTTGAAAAAGTTGTACGATCTGTAATTTTACAATTTTTCAGGACTTACCCCTGATTATCGCCATCGGAGACATTACTGTCTGAGTCTTTCACTCAACATACTTTTTCACAATAAATGACACATCCTCTTGATGGGAATGTCTCAGTTCTTGAGCTTTATTGATAGCAGCTTTCATGTCATCATAAGGACCAGCCCAGAGGTAAGACCTCACTAATTGATCATCACCAGCCAGTGACCCATAAACCGTATAATAAACCCCATAAAGCGTATTTTGATCCGAGTCAATAACTTTTCTAAGCATAAGAGTTCCTCGATTGGACTTTCACACGAAATCGAATCGTAGTTTGCTGGATAAGACTGTATGATGCCTAACAGCGTAAAGTCAAATGTAGTGCGGCTGATTCCCCCGATAGACTCATCTGACTGTTTGTAGTCAGCGCTGTCTTCGCTTCTGCCACTAAAGTGGCTACTACAAAACCAACTGCGCCAATTCCTTTTAAACTAAGATGAGAATTCCCCCGTCCCATTATGTCCCCAACCATTGCTTTAATTGCCCACGATCGCAAAAAAGACGATATTGCTAACTTTGCCAAACAATACACCCCCATCCTCTCCCGTTACCGTTTAATCGCCACTGGAACCACCGGACAACGCATTCACGACCGGAGTAAGTTAGAGGTTGAGTGTCTATTGTCGGGTCCCTTGGGCGGAGATGCCTAAATCGCGGCGGAAGTGGCGACAGGCCAGGTGATTGCGGTGATTTTCTTCATCGATCCCCTGTATGCTCAACCCCATGAACCAGACATTCAGGCATTATTACGCATCTGTAACGTTCACAACGTCCCTCTGGCTACTAATCTTGCCACGGCTGAAGCAATTATCGCCAATTTTGCCAAAAATCGCTTTGCTTACCTGATTTTTAACCCCGTTTCGGGTCAAGGCAACGCCGAGAAGGATTTAACGCTGATTCAGCAGCTTTTAAAGCCCCAATTGCATCTAGATATTCACCTAACGACGCCCGATCGCTCTTCAGCAGAGTTGGCGCAAGAGGCGATCGCATCCGGTGCAGATCTGATTATCGCGTCGGGTGGAGATGGCACAGTATCCGCTGTGGCGGGTACTTTGATTGGTAGCCAGATTCCCTTGGGGATCATCGCCAGAGGCACAGCCAATGCCTTTGCGGTGGCGTTAGGGATTCCCACAACTATTCGCGCCGCTTGTGAACTGATATTATCAGGTATTACCCGGGTGGTTGATGCCGCACGGTGCAATCAGCATCCGATGATTTTGCTGACTGGGATTGGCTTTGAAGCCGAAACCGTAGAACGAGCGGATCGAGAAGCAAAAAAACGCTTGGGCGTCTTAGCTTATATTTTGGCAGGGATGCAGCAACTCAACGAACATAATGTATTTGAAGCAGAATTAGAGATTGCCGGGATTACCAGTCAATGTCAAGCCGCCGCCATTACCATCGCCAATGCTGCACCGCCAACCTCTCTAATGGCACAGGGGATGGGACAAGTGATTGCCAATGATGGGTTATTGGAAGTCACGATTAACACCCAAAACACCAAAATCGAAGCCATGGATGCGATCGCGGATTTACTCGGTGCAGCATTGATGCGGCGAGCCGCCCGTCGAGAGGATACAATTTGTTTACGGACGGGACAAATTAAGGTCAACACTAACCCTCCCCAAAAAGTGGTTGTTGATGGGGAAATTATTGGCACCACTCCAGTCACGATTGAATGTATTCCCCAGGGATTAACCGTCATTGCTCCCCTGGAAGTATCCCAGCCTGTGGATGAACAACCACCCGTTAGTGAACCAGAGTGAATATTAGGAGTTACTGATGAGTAATCAGCATGATCTCGATCAACGCAAACTTTTATCCGCCCTGTGCCATGGCTCGATATTGTTGAGTTCAGCGATTTTATCGGTTGCGATCCCGATTGTGATTTTGTTGGTGACGGATGATCCGATTGTTAAGGCAAATGCTAAAGAAGCGCTAAATTTTTATATTAATCTCTATATCTATGCTTTTATTTTTATCCTGCTAATCGCTGTCGCAATTGGCATCCCCTTACTGATTCTTTTGGGCATCGTCAGTCTGATCATGCCGATTCTTGCTGTGATCAAGGTTCTGGATGATCCTAACCAACCCTACCGCTATCCTTTTATTTTTAGATTGGTGTAGGTGATGACCACTGGGAAACGTCTTTGGTATCCTCCACCCTCTACCTTAGTCCTCTCTACCCAGGAGATCCATGTCTGGCGGGCGGATCTGAATCAACCGATCGCACAGATAGAGAGATTCGCACAACTCCTTTCCCCAGATGAACAACAACGGGCAAAGCGATTCTACTTTGAGCGCGATCGCAACCATTTTATTGCAGGTCGGGGGATTTTACGGACAATCTTGGGTCGCTATTTAAACCAACCGCCTAATCAAATCCAGTTTGACTATAGTTCCCGTGGCAAACCCACTCTCGCAACGAGCAACCCCAATCAAACACTGGGTTTTAATCTATCTCATTCTCATGGATTAGCCTTGTATGCTCTATCCTCAACCCTTAAACTGGGGATCGATCTTGAATATAGGCGTCCGATGCCCGATGCTGAGAAACTAGCACAACGTTTCTTTACACCAAGAGAATATGCAGCAATTCGGACTCTGGCTGGGGATCAGCAACAAACAGCTTTTTTCAATGGTTGGACAAGGAAGGAAGCCTATTTAAAGGCGACAGGTGATGGGTTAGCCAAGTTATCAGAAATTGAAGTCTCTCTGATGCCAGGAGAATCGGCTAAATTGCTGAGTATTGCTGGAAACTCCAACGCGGCGTCTCATTGGTTACTTTTTCCCCTCACCCCAGCATCGGATTATGTGGCGGCTGTGGCGGTATTCGGGCAGAATTGGCAGATCAAATGTCTTGAGTTTGAACATTAAGTTCCTGGACAACTCTTGAATCAAGCGACCTGTAGGGACACGATATTATCGTACCCTTACACCATTTAGGGTAAGGCAAAGGACATAAACGAAGGACAAATGACTTAAACTATTTCGACGCGATCGCAGATTTTTTGACCAAACAGCGAGTTTTGCTCAACTTGTCGCGGGTGAGGGGGAGCCACTAGAATTACAGAATGATGTTGAGAGACGATAACCTCTGGATCGAAAATAAATTCACTATAGTCAGCCAGATCATCCAATCCCAACACATTTAAGACAATCTCAGATAAAACCCAAGTCGTCACTTTGAAAAATGCCTTTTTCCACTGCTTATGCCTATTCATCGGTTTTAGGCTCCTGTGATCGGTGGTTGAGATTTTGCCTTCTGTCTCGAAGATTGGTGTTTCGAGCAGTACCATCATTGTTAGCGGCTCAATCTCTACTGGTACATTCAGAGCGATTACCTTGATTTCAGCAACCTTTACAAAAACTTGTCCAGAACTTACGCATTCCTTTATCTGTAGAGACTGAATGATTGTGCGGAAGGCTACACGTTTTGACTACACCCCGTTTCCTGCGTTAGTTCCTTGTTGATGCCAAGCCCTAAATACTCACAACTTGGCTTTCATTCAATACCCTAACTAAAGTTATGTAAAGCATCACACCTTCAACCTGGCGCTTTAAGTAAAGTTTTGATGAAATGCGTGGGGAGATAAAAATCAGCAATACCTTGCTAGTCGCCAGGGTTCCCAGGGAGATGGGGTGAGGGGGTGAGAGGGTGAGAGGGTGAGGGGGTGAGGGGGGATTCATACCAAACCTGGCGATAAATGAGTTCTAATTCACTCCCAACTTCCGCAAAGTAGTCCATTTGTTGGGAGTTTAATGTGACGATAGTTCGCAGGATTAATAGGGCAATAATTGCCACAATCATACCCGCTGCTGTAGTAATTAGCGCTTCACCAATACCCCCAGCTACTTTTGTCGCCTCAACGGTTGTCCCACCCCCACCAATTTTAAGGTTATTGAATGTACTAATCAAACCCGTAACCGTTCCCAATAGACCCAATAGAGGGGCAACCGCTACAATAGTTTCTAATAGTTTTTCACCTTTTCGCATTTTGATTAATTCTTTATCACCAGCGGCTTCCATGGCTAAACGAAAGGTTTCTGGTGTTGGCTGTTTCAGCTTTAGGGGTGCATAGAGAAAGCGACCAATGGGCAAGTTTTGAGCCGATTCAGCTATATCTCTAGCCTGTTCTAAATTATAGTGTGCCGCCGCTAGCACATCGTTCACCAGAGTAGCTTCTTGGCGTAATAATCGAAACCAAAACCAAGCCCGGTCTAGCCCACAGGATATCGTTAATATAGATAATCCCAGCAGGGGCAGCATGACCAAACCGCCTTGGATTAATAAATCATAAACTCTTGTCATTTAAGAAACTCTTAGACTAATTCCGCAAAATTAACCCTGGTAATTTTTATCCTATAACGGTACAGACTTATTGTCCAACACCTAAGGAACTATATCCCTGACAGACTCGGGGAGGGGATTTATCTTCAGTTTAACTATTTCGCGATCGCGACTCGATACTCCTTGTCAATAAAGATCAAACTAAACACAGTTGGACGGTTGCGTAAGAATTTAATTAAACTCGACTTGGGTTGAAATCTTTTTACACAGGTATCGGCTGTTTTATTATACCGAGTTTGAAATTCTTTTTTTAGCTCGTTGACCGATATGTCATCCGTTCCTAATTTTTTCATCATTCCTTCTATCATTTCTTTGAGGATTTTCTCTAAGGTTTTGACTGAATTGATAGAGGATTGAGTCGATTGGATTTCTTTTTGGCTTTCTGGGTTTCCTGGGTTACTGATTGTGACAATATAAATCTTTCCAGATTTTTTGACTTGAAATAAATTACAGTCTTGCAAAAATTTTATAAGTTTACTGCCAAGGCTTAATTCTTTAAGGCGATGATTAATTGATTGCTTATGCTGTTGGCGAAATTCCATGCCAACATGGGAAATGGGCACAGAGGTTTTACCCGAATCAGCCATGAGGCTTTTCACGATTATAGCTAATTCCTGTTCTAACTCAACCTTAGATCGAATCATTGTATTTAAAGAACTATCTAAAGCTGGAGATTCAGGCAAGGCATTGGAATTAGGAGTGACCACTGAAGGGTCTCTTTCAAACAAGGTTACATATAACTCTGACTGTTCCGGTAAGTCATGTAACACAAACTCCTTTGGATAATCGCGAAAAAAATCTTGCACTGTTTTGCCGGGACAGTTAAATGAGACTAAATGACTCATCGTTGTTTGGTAATGGCGGCAAAATAAAGTACAAACCTGAGACAGTTTAATCCAAAGATTTCCGGTGCGAGTTTGTTCTAGTCTAATAATCGCTTTAACTTGATTAATAAATTCTTCCAGACCAGGAATTTCCGGGGGTGGATTCAGGGAATGCAGTTGAATTTGGTTAGTGTTACTATTTAAAACAGTGATCGTATCTCCTTGTTTGCGAACTAAGTACACGGTAAAACCATGAGTCTGAAGCGTATTACAAAGATGCGTCATCACTCCATCCGATGAGCAAACTAATATTTCTCTAGCATTGGGATAATGGATAAAGATTGATGATCCCACTGTTGCCATTTTCATATCGGCACTATCTTTACCCGGTGGAACGTGAATCAGTTCATACCCACGACTGTGGAAGTCTGCGTCTTTTTTGCCTAAACTGCGCCAATTGGCAAAGGCAACTTTAATTTGAATCGGATAGGTACAGAGTTTCGCCAGGAATTTTTCAGTTTCGACATCCAGTTGTAAGTTCTCGGCGTCTAGTAAAAGAATGGCAATACCTGGGGAATCATTGGTGACTGAAGCCGGAGAGGGTAAAGCGTCAGAACTATCTGAACTGACCAATTCCGGCGACGGCGATGGGGAATTTGGGGGAATTGAGGATTGTAGAGTTTGAGTCAATTCACCAAAACTGGGTTGGGTAAAATAGCTGGGAAGGAGTAAAATTTCCAGGAAACGCCGTAGATTGATCAGTTTGGTTTCCTTGTCCTCAGCTTGAGTCAGTCTAGCTTTTAGTTTTGTGATCAAGACAGATTGATTGTGCGGGTTACACCAAGGAGTCGTCCTATACTTTTCTTTGAGGAGTTCCGGATGCTGCTGTTGGATATCCAGGACGATGTGGTAAACGCGATCGCAAATTTGATCAATAATTGCTGTATCAGTTACCAATGGCGCATTGGACGGATCGGACATATCACAAAGTAGCACGGAGGATGGTGTATGCGTCCATAATAAAAGAAAGAAAAAGCTTTACACATCTTAACTATGGCGAGAGATCTACGGGCATTCATCCAGCTTTTAGAGGAACGGGGACAATTACGCCGGATTACGGCGTTGGTTGACCCAGATTTAGAAATTGCCGAGATATCCAATCGGATGCTACAGGCGGGGGGACCCGGACTATTATTTGAGAATGTCAAGGGTTCATCCTTTCCCGTCGCCATCAACCTGATGGGAACCGAGGAACGGGTGTGTTGGGCGATGAATCGGGACAATCCCCAAGAGTTGGAAACATTGGGAAAAAAGCTGGGAATGCTGCAACAGCCGAAACCACCGAAGAAAATTTCCCAGGCGGTGGAGTTTGGCAAGATTTTATTTGATGTCGTCAAAGCCAAACCGGGACGCGATTTTTTCCCCGCCTGTCAGCAAGTGGTGGTGGAAGGAGACTCCCTAGATTTAAATAAACTGCCCCTAATTCGTCCTTATCCAGGGGATGCGGGCAAAATTATTACCTTGGGGTTGGTGATTACCAAAGATTGTGAAACGGGTACTCCGAATGTGGGTGTGTACCGTCTGCAACTCCAATCCCGGAATACCATGAGTGTTCATTGGTTATCAGTACGGGGTGGGGCGAGACACCTACGCAAAGCGGCGCAGAATGGCAAGAAACTAGAAATTGCGATCGCGTTAGGGGTTGATCCTTTAATTATTATGGCAGCCGCCACGCCAATTCCCGTAGACCTTTCTGAATGGCTGTTTGCGGGACTCTACGGCGGTTCAGGGGTGCAACTGGCAAAGTGTAAGACGTTAGATTTACAAGTCCCGGCTGATTCCGAGTTTGTCTTAGAAGGGACAATCACACCAGGGGAAGTATTACCTGATGGACCCTTTGGTGATCACATGGGGTATTACGGCGGCGTCGAAGATTCCCCAGTGATTCACTTCCACTGCATGACCCATCGCCAAGACCCAATTTATCTTACCACCTTCAGTGGGCGTCCCCCCAAGGAAGAAGCAATGATGGCGATCGCACTCAATCGGATTTATACGCCAATTTTACGACAACAGGTCTCCGAGATTGTGGACTTCTTCCTCCCCATGGAAGCCCTCAGTTACAAAGCCGCGATTATTTCCATTGATAAAGCCTATCCCGGACAAGCCAGACGGGCAGCTTTAGCGTTTTGGAGTGCCTTACCCCAATTTACCTACACCAAATTTGTGATTGTTGTGGATAAAGATATTAATATCCGTGATCCGCGTCAAGTGGTGTGGGCAATTAGTTCCAAAGTAGACCCGACGCGAGATGTCTTTATTCTGCCCAATACGCCCTTTGATAGCTTAGATTTTGCCAGTGAAAAGATTGGTTTAGGCGGACGCATGGGGATTGATGCAACGACTAAAATTCCTCCCGAAACTGAACATGAATGGGGGGCGCCATTGGAATCCGATGCGGATGTCGCCGCTATGGTTGATCGGCGCTGGCTTGAGTATGGCTTAGATGATTTGGAATTAGGAGAGGTTAATCCGAATCTGTTTGGCTATGATCTGCGGTGAACAAATTTGTAAGTGATTAGGAGATAACCCTTGACCGAACCCAAAAAAGCCAACAAACCCTCAGCCCAAGACCTGGAAAATGAAGTACAAGCAATGCAGGAACGCGGCATTACGAATGCGGAGGTTCTTTAAGCCATGGCAGTTATTGCTGATAAACAAGGTGATTCTACTTTAGCCAGAAAACTCGCCAATACAGCCAAAGAGTTAATCAAAGAAAGCCAAATTTAAGTCAAAACCATGCCCTCTTTCCCAAGTGAAGGGTCACGCGCCATGTCTTAGACTGAAGCGAAGGATTAATCGGGGCGGGTTTAGTTGCATCTGGGTCAAAAAGAGCAATGAAGAAACTACTTTCTCAGATATTGGAGATTGATATCGTACCCTATTGCAGCGGAAACCGCTATATATTAATCCTCTAGCTTCAACGCCATGGCGTGATGATGAATATGGTCTTCAACAAACGAGGAAATGAAATAATAGCTGTGATTATACCCTTCCTGGAAGCGTAGTG
>NZ_JBKHHI010000293.1:0-8585 GCF_046539235.1 Coleofasciculus sp. | reverse complement strand
TACAACAAGGACAACGGCTGATTATCGAAAACCTCCTCCAGACTCGTCTGGGACAATTGACTCCCACCCTCGCTGCTTTAATCACTCCTTTATCGGAATTACCCCCTCAGCAATTAACTCCATTTCTCTTACATTTATCTCAACTGGAAAACAGTGAATCAGCCATTCAACAGGCACAGCATTTCATTGTCGAAAATTTGCTGAAAATTCGATTTGGAGAATTGGATGAGCAACTCACCGCACGGGTCACTTCTTTATTAGCATTACCTCCCCAACAGTTAAGCCAATACCTCTTGGAATTATCTCAGGTATCCCGTGAGCAACTCCTCGCTCGATTTCCTATAGCCAGTCCTTAAACGTGAAACGTGAAACGTGCCGCTGTCGTTCCCTCCCCTTGAAGGGGAGGGGTCGTGTTAAGGTATTGCTTTGTTGATTAAGTTTTGGGCGACCCGATCCAATTGAATGGATTGGGGTTATTCATTAATGCAGGTGGGTCGCCCCTACCAAGATCGCCTGTTCTGTTTGGGTTAATTGAATCGTGCGATTGCCTCCCTTCTGCGCTCCGCGCAATCGCCTGTTCCATACCCTGTCAACAAAGATGGTGTAAGCGTCGCCTTTAATCCACAGCTCAAAACTTGCCTGGGGACAAGTTATATCGGTTCAGCCAAGTTGTTGTTGCATCCGTTTATGACTTGCTCTGTTCAGTTTATATCCCCCTAAAAAAGGGGAACTTTGAGTTTATTAATTTTCGACCAAGAGCTAATACTCTTTAACTAATAACGCTACAGCATAAGCCGCTATACCTTCTTCCCGCCCCACGGGGCCTAATTTTTCATTCGTGGTGGCTTTAATCCCAATTTGATCAGGTTGTAAGTCGAGAGTCATGCTGATCCGATCGCCCATGGTTTTGATGTGAGGCTTGAGCTTGGGACGTTCAGCCACAATTACGGAGTCAATATTGCTAATCTGCCAACCCTGCGATCGCACTAACTGATTCACCTGACTCAATAACTCTATACTATCCGCTCCTGCCCATTTTGGGTCGGTGGGGGGAAAATAGTGACCTATATCGCCGAGACTTAATGCACCTAGCATCGCATCCATAATCGCATGGGTGAGGACATCTGCATCACTATGTCCTAGCAATCCCAATTCGTGAGGAATGTTTACACCCCCCAGAATTAAAGGGCGTCCGTTTCCCAGTTTATGGATATCGTAACCGTTACCAATACGGATATTCATGGCTTTTTCCCCGATGATATGATGTCCGGCAAATCACCAATAATAAAAACTTCCCTCCATCTCACCCTCACCCCATCTCCCCCTCACTGTAATTATGGGTATTCAAAGTGTAACCGATACGCGATCGCATGCCAAAGACGACGGAGAGGCGAGTTGAGGGATTAACAAGCAACCAAACCCGCCCTAATCCCAACCGCTAAATTTGACTAATCCCGAATCCAGATTTTCTTTATCAACGCTTTAACTAACCGATTCATTTTTAAGCAGACAGTAAAATTTTACCATTTTTCCTCAAAAATACGCCTCAACCCCTTCAATTTTTTCAACATCAAGCTATGCTCAATAGTAAGAGTAACCACTCCCGCCTAAATTTAAATAAGCATTCAACCTAGCTTCAGGTTGTCTGCTTATAAATTTTATCGCCGTTCAATTGCGCCAGACGCTGAAACCGTTAACGACGATTTATTCTCCGTTTCTCGGAACCAGCCACCTTATCTGGAAATTGCTCATTGTACTCACGCTAACTCTCCTATGAAACTGCAAAACCATCGAATTCCAGAAGAGCAAGCCCAAGACGTTTTGACGCGAGCTGCTCAACTCTATGCCCAGCACAACCAAAGCTATTCGGTACAAGAGCTAATCGATGCTGGAACCGAAGCCCAAATTCCATCAGAGTTTATGGAAGAGGCGATTCATCAGATTGAGCTAGAAAACATCCAAGCTGAAGCTCAACTCCGAAAAGCTAAACGTGGTAAACCTTTAGTTATGGGGGTCGCGATCGCACTTCCCGTACTTATCGCCCTCGGCTTAGCTGGATGGTTGTTACAGAGAAATAGTGTAACCAACGCCGCCGTCAGTCAGCCAGCCCAGACAGAAGAGACGATATCCCCGCCCACTACAGTTAGTGATGCCAATATCGCACCCAGTAACTTCAAATGTGCAGGTTTGACCCTCAACGGCGCTGATTTGAGTGGCAAAAATCTCACAGGTGCCGATTGTACCAATGCCGATTTAGCCAATGCGAATTTGGCAGGAGCCAATCTCGAAGGCGCAAATCTGAGTCATTCTAACCTAGAAAGTGCTAATCTAAATGGCGTTAATCTCAAAGGGGCAGATTTAGCGGGAGCGAATTTGGCAGGAGCCAACCTAGACGGTGCTAACCTAGAAGGCGCGAACCTGAGCAATACCGATTTAAACAATGCCAATCTGAACAACGCTACTATCGCAGGAACAGATATGGCGGGAGCTAACTTAGACGGGGCGAACTTGAATAATGCCCAACAATAAGCGGTTCGCCGTAACGGGAGCATCTTGCTTCCCCATCTCCCAGACGTAGCATGAGGAGTCTCTACAAGCTTCCCCATCTCCCCCATCTCCCCTTACCGAGGTTGGGAAATGTTCTCTAGCAACTGTTGTAGATTGGCTGATTTGTTAGAGTCTTTTAAAGATAAACTAAAACAGATCTCAGTGAATCTACATACCGCAACCTCAACATGATGAAAGAACTTGACCTGAAAAAGACCATTGACGTACTCAACACCATTATGGAGTTTGAGTTGGCTGGTGTCGTGCGTTACACTCATTACTCCTTGATGATCATTGGTCCGAACCGAATTCCCATTGTCAACTTTTTCAAGGCACAGGCTAGTGAGTCTCTACTCCACGCTCAACAGGTGGGAGAAATTATCACAGGCTTAGAAGGTCATCCCAGCCAAAAGATTGCGCCCATCGAGGAAACTTACCAACATTCTGTGCAGGATATTTTGCAGGAAAGCCTTAATCAT
This sequence comes from Coleofasciculus sp., assembly GCF_046539235.1. Taxonomy (GTDB): domain Bacteria; phylum Cyanobacteriota; class Cyanobacteriia; order Cyanobacteriales; family Coleofasciculaceae; genus Coleofasciculus. Next base: position 5,559 of record NZ_JBKHHI010000293.1, on the reverse strand, counting down.
GAGAAAAAAGCATTAGATCTCTATAAAGACCTTCTGGATATCGTGGAAGATGCTTCCATCTATCTCGAAGAATTTGCCCGTGGTCAAATTGGTCAGGAGGAAATGCACAACATAGAGATTAAGAAAATGATGCGTGATTTTAGCTTAGGGGTTACTGAATAAGTATTGTGGTGAGGGGAGGAATCAGGGAACGGGGAATAGGAGGAATGGGGGCTGTGGCATTTCTCGGATTCCTGAATTCTTCCTCAGCTACACCGGGTATTGCTGCCCATGAACTGACCGGGTTAGAAACAGGAGATCTTCTACCAAAACGGGGGGAGTTCACCTGGATTTAGCAGTTTCCCGCCAGTCCGACTACGTAGGTGCGTCCCTATTACGGCATTAAAACAGTTAATACTTTATCCTTATACATAATACATATTTTTGTGAGCGATCGCATCAGGTGGCATCCCGTTTTCGTAAAGAAAAATCAGACAATCAGGAGGGGTTTGGTACGTTTGGTGGACCGCATATCCTCAGTTTAGTCACAGAAGTGGCGACACGAGCCTTAAAAGCGGTTTGGTATCAAAAATGGTTTGTGCATCGGCGGCTGCGCCCTGAAGCCTTTGGTGGACTGATTCACAATCTTATGACGGGACGGGCGGAGTATCCAATTCATCCAGAGATTCTCAATTCCCAAGCACTCAAAGAGATATTTGATAAGAATGGTAATTATCTGCTACCGCAAGTGTTTCCGGAAGGATCACCCACCCATCCGGCTTACGGTGCGGGACATGCGACAGTGGCGGGGGCTTGTGTAACGATATTGAAGGCGTGGTTTGATGAGTCTTATGTGATACCCAAGCCAGTGGTGCCGAATAAAGAGGGGACGGAGTTGGTGTCTTACATTCCTTATGGTGGACCCGGTACAGAGGTTCTCACCGTAGGCGGTGAGTTGAATAAGGTAGCGGCAAATATTTCCATTGGTCGCAATATGGCAGGTGTACACTGGCGGACAGACTACACCGAATCGGTAAAATTAGGAGAAGCGATCGCGATCGGAATTTTGCAGGAGCAAAAGCTGACGTATAACGAAGATAGCTGTTTCTCGCTGACTAAGTTTGATGGTACAGCAATTACCATCTAAATTTGAATAGCAGCATCAGAATTTAGTAGAGACGTTGCATGCAACGTCTCTTATCCCCAGTTATTTGCCCACTGCTATAGCTGCGATCGTTGACCGCCACCTGGTATACTCTTCCCCAACCTGCCATGATCACAACCACTAACCGCCTGACTCTTGAAGAATACTTGAAGTATGACGACGGGACAGACACTTGCTATGAACTGGTTAATGGAGAGCTAGTCCCGATGAGCTTGGGTACTGGAAAACATGGAGCCATTTTAAAATTCTTGGAACGCACCTTTGATAACCAATGCGCTCAAATAGGACAAGAATGGACAGCCTTGGCTGGAGTCGTCGGTGTGCGTTCTCCCCGCGCTGGTCGATGGGATACCGTTCGTATTCCCGATGTCGTCGTGATTCCTCTAGAACAGTGGCGTAACCTGCAAAATCGCGAAGCCGTTATTGAATTAAATGAACCCCCACCTCTACTCGTTGTTGAAGTCGTCAGCGAATCGACGAAAAGCACCGACTATCGTGCAAAACGAGCCGAATATAGCGTTTTGGATATTCCTGAATATTGGATTGTTGATCCTCTAAATGCTAAAGTCACAGTTCTCACGTTAGTCGAAGGTTGGTATGACGTGGTGGAGTTTGTGGGCAGCGATTTGATTCAATCGGGGATATTTCCTCGCCTCGAACTTACGGCTGAACAACTATTATGCGGTAATGTTTAATTCAGCCTGGTCGTTTCTTTGTAACATTACTGCCACAACTTTTGAGTTTGAACATATTATACCGCGATCGGCAGGTGTAGAGACGGTGTTTGATAATCTTTGTTTGGCTGATCTAATCTGCAATCAGGCAATCGCTCAAAATTGGCTTATCCGTTACATCCGCTACCCAATTCGCTGCTATTTTCTAACCGCAGAAAATGTAGCCGCCCTGATGCCTCACCTGCAACAATTGTGATCCCATCAGGTGCAACAGCACAAGCAAGTAACTCACCATCTCCCTTAAAACTGGCAACAATCTTCCTAGTCTCCAAATCCCAGACTTTGAGCGTTTTATCATTTGAAACAGAAATTACCTGTTTGCCATCCGGTGTGACTGCTACAGCATTTACAAATCCGGTATGACCTTCTAGAGTGAAAAGTTCCTCTCCACTTTCCAAATTCCAGATTTTGATACTGTGATCCCAGGAAGCGGAAATCACTTGTTTGTTGTCTGGTGTTACTACCAAATATTCTACTGAACCAGTATGTCCTTCTAGAGTAAAAATCTCCTTTGCTGTTTTGACATTTCCGACTTTTTTAATAGTCCAAAATTTAATATTATTGGCAACTGACCCAGTAATTAACCCTTTGCCGTTCGGTGTAACGGCTACAGGATTTATTAATCTTGTTTGACTTTTCAGGATAAATATTTGTTTTCTAGCTTTCAGACTCCAGACGCGAATAACTCCATCATAGGAAGCAGAAATTATATTTTTACCATCCGGAGTCACCACTAAAGATTCTACTGAACGATTAGATCCTTTTAGACAGAACACTTCCTTTCCCCTTTTTAGATTCCACACTCGAATTGTTTTGTCCCATGAACCAGAGATCACTTGTTTACTGTCTGGTGTTACTGCCAAAGCCTTTACCGGATCAGTATGACCTTTTAGGGTGAAAATTGATTCTGATGTTTCTAAATTCCAGACCTTGAGAGTGTTATCTTCTGAAGCCGAAATCGCGTGCTTGCTGTCCGGTGTCACTGCCAAATCATTTATCGAATCAGTATGACCTTTTAAAGGAAAAAATTCTCGTTCTGATTCAAGATTCCAAATTTTGATAGTTTCGTCATATGAACCAGAAATCACCTGCCTGCCATCGGGCGTTACTGCTACAGTTCCTACCCAGTCGCTATGACCGATGAGCGGTAAAAGCTCTTTTCCTGTCTCTAAATCCCAGACTTTGATAATGATACGTGAACTAGCAATCAAGCGCTTACCATCAGGAGTCACTGCCACGGATTCTACTGAATCGTTATGACCTCTGATAGTAAGAACTTCTCTTGCTGTTTCTAGATCCCAAATTTTGATAGTTTCGTCATACGAACCAGAAATTATCCGCTTACCATCTGGTGTCACGGCTACAGATTCAACCCATTTTGTATGACCATTGAGTGTTAATAATTCTTTGCCAGTTGCCAGATTCCATATTTTTAGCGTGTTGTCAGCTGATGAAGAAATCACCTGCTTACCATCTGGTGTCACGGCTAAAGCTGCTACCCTATCTGTATGACCTATTAGGGTGAAAACTTCCTCTTCAGTTTCCAGATTCCAAACTTTAATAGTCTTATCAGATGAGCCAGAAATAACGCACTTGCCATCTGGTGTCACCATTACAGTGTCTACCGACATAGTATGACCTTTTAGGGGAAAAAGTTCCTTTTTAGTTTCCAAATCCCATATCTTGAGAGTTTTATCCACTGAACCAGAAATTACCCACTTGCCATCCGGTGTTACTGTCACAGCTTCGACTATCCCCGTATGACCATGGAGACTGAAAAGCTCCATTCCCGTTTCTAGCTCCCATACTTTGAGAGTGTAATCCTCAGCACCGGAAACCACTAGTTTGCCATCTGGTGTCACTGCCACAGCATTTACCACTCCGCTATGACCAGTGAGAGTACGCCGTAATGGTGTACCTGGCGGCATTAAGCTAGAGGTTAAAGGACGTAACCAGGGCTGGTTCTGTGGTTTAGCTTGTGCCAATAGTGCCTGAATCTCTGGCAATTCAAACGCCATTAACCGCCCTAATAATTGTCCGGCTAGTTGGGTTTTGTCGGCGGCTAAGATATGCGCTGATAACCGAATCGTTTCCTCAATTAAGGTGAGGGTTTTGGCTGGGGCGGGGAGTTCGTCTCCTGGCTTTTCCTGGAACGGACAGGGAGTAATATTTCCCACGAATTCATAATCCTGAATCAGCGCCTGCACGCCCAAGGCATCTAATTTAGCTTCGATAAAATCAAAATCGGTTAGCAAACGATACAATCGCTGAAACTGTCTGGCTTCTCCAAAATGAGTCGGTAGGGTTTCTAAGGCATAGCGTTGCCTTTCTGGTGACATTGTTGCTAACTTTTGCCTTAATTCACCCATTACTATCTTGGTTGAGAGTATATCTGGAAGTGGAGAGACGAGGACAAAGGAGAGAAAAGTATCACAGAACTCACGGAATCGAGTTGAGCGGGTTGGGAAATGATGTAATCGTAGTCTAGCAAAGGTTTGTACCTTAACCCGCCTCTACAGGATACTGTTGGTCAACTAACTGAGGGATCAGACCCCTCCCAAAACCTTTCTCCGACCTCTCCCTAGCCCTCTCCTACAAGGAGAGGGAAGCGGAATATATTTCTTTTTTTAGGGGCTTTCCGGCTCCCCCTTCCGTGAAAAAAAAGCGAAGCATCCTCTGTCCTCCCTCCTCGCAGGGGGGAACGAGGGGGGTTGGGAAGGGGGCTGGGGGGTTAGGTTTTCCAAATTCACCAGCAGTATCCTAAAGCTAATAAATGAATAAGAACAACCTGAACAGGTGAATTAATATCAACCTCCAGCATTAATCACTCTTTCACTCGTCAAATCCAAATCCGGTAGCATCGGTGAGATAATCTGCTGATTACCCTGAAAAACCCGCTCCTCATAAAGCCCTTCTACCCACTCTAGCACCGTAACTTGTTGTTGTATTGGGTCAACAATCCAATATTCAGCAATCCCCCGCGCTGCATATTCAGAACGTTTGTACCGATAATCTCGGTCTGCATTTTCTCGTCCCGGTGACACCACCTCAACCACTAACTGAGGCGGAGGCATATCAATCATTATTGTAGACCGACTTGCCCCCTCTAACGCTGTTGCCAGTTCCTCAGAAAGCACGATTAAATCGGGTAAGCGCGTTGTTGCTCGTGAACCACTCACTACAATTTCCGCCCCAATTCTTAAGCGATACGAGGGGATTCCTTGTTGGAGAAAATGGCTCAGTAAAAACATGACAATGCGCTGATTTAAATCGCTTTCTGGTGGCATAACGATTAATTCTCCATTAACCAGTTCATACTGAGTATCTGTCCCGTCGTTATAGTTTAGATACTCCTCAAGCGTCATTTTCTTGGATGTGATTGTCATGATGACTTGTCTCCTATAAATACCAGTTTAAAAAATTGAATATGTCCCCAAAAATGTACCTACATGTCCTAATTTGAATGTCACTGACTTAAGCGGAATGTTGCCAAATCGGACGCCAGCAAATAAATTTACAGAACTTAAACATCAAGTAATTTAGCTTACTGAGGAAGTTTGTCAACCCGTTTTAACGGGTTTTAGCTTTTAGCCCGAACTTTAGTTCAGGGCTTTAAGTAGATGAAGCTTAAACATCAAGTAATTTAGCTTACTGAGGAAGTTTGTCAACCCGTTTTAACGG
>NZ_JBKHHI010000292.1:0-8623 GCF_046539235.1 Coleofasciculus sp. | reverse complement strand
GGATATAATAAAGAGTTCGAGATAAATGCCTTAGCCCAGAATTAGGAGTCTACCCGCCCGTGGTTGTACAAGTCGCCAATAGCATCTACGAAACCCAAACCATCGAAATTGCCAAACAGCTTCTCGACGCCACGCGGCAAAAACGCTCCTTTTTTGCCCAAATGCGTGATCAGATGCGCTGGGATGATAAACTCCTAGCTTGGGCGATGAGTAATCCGGGTTTGCGGGTACAGCTTTTTCGCTTCATTGATGCCTTACCCGCCCTCCAGAGTAAAACTGAGATTGCCCGTCATTTACAAGACTATTTAGGGGATGAATCGGTGGAACTTCCCGCCGCCCTGAAAAATTTACTCAATTTTGCTAATCCTGACTCTATGCCGGGACAACTAGCGGCGTCAACGGTATCCACGGCGGTGGAAACTCTAGCTAATAAGTATATCGCTGGGGCAACAATTAAGCAGGCAATTAAGACAATTGAACGCCTGCGGAAGGATAAGATGGCATTTACCCTAGATTTGCTGGGGGAAGCCGTGATTACCGAAGCCGAAGCCCAATCGTATCTGGAACGCTATCTGGATTTGATGGAACAACTGACTCAGGAAGCGAAAAATTGGTCAACGGTGTCGGAAATTGACCAAGCTGATGGGGAAGATTTATCACGAGTTCAAGTTTCTGTCAAGTTAACCGCATTCTATTCCCAATTTGACCCCCTAGATCCAGAGGGTAGCAAAAAACAGGTGTGCGATCGCATCCGAATTTTGTTACGGCGTGCCCAGGAATTGGGGGCGGCGGTTCACTTTGATATGGAACAATATGTCTATAAAGACATGACCCTGGGCATTCTCAAAGAATTGTTGATGGAAGATGAATTCCGCGATCGCACAGATTTAGGCATTACCCTACAAGCCTATCTACGCGACTCTAAAGGGGACTTAAAAGATATTATCACCTGGGCAAAAGAACGGGGCAATCCCCTCACCGTGCGTCTGGTTAAAGGGGCATATTGGGATCAGGAAACGATTAAATCCTTACAAAACCATTGGCAACAACCCGTTTATAACCAAAAAAGCGCCACCGATGCCAATTTCGAGGAAATGACTCAGCTATTGCTAGAAAATCACCAGTATCTCTATGCTGCCATCGGATCACATAACGTGCGATCGCAAGCGAAAGCCATGGCGATTGCGGAACAGTTGAATATCCCCCGCCGCCACTTCGAGATGCAAGTTCTCTACGGAATGGGGGATCAACTAGCAAAAGCCTTAGTCCAACGGGGACATCGGGTGCGGGTTTATGCACCTTACGGGGAACTCTTACCCGGAATGGCATATCTAATTCGTCGCTTACTCGAAAATACCGCCAATAGTTCCTTCCTACGCCAAAGTTTAGAAGAACGCCCCGTTGAGGAATTAATCGCCCCTCCGGTTGTGGATGAGGAACCTGTAGAGACGCGCCATGGCGCGTCTGGAAACCAAGCTGTAGGGGCGGGTTTTACAGATAACGTTACGCAACCAACCGATAACGTGACTAAACCCGCCCCATCCCCCATCCCCCATCCCCCATTCGCCAACGCCCCCGATACCGATTACGCCCAAGCCGAAGCCCGGGGAAAAGCCCAAACCGCCTTACAACAGGTGCGCCAACAATTGGGAAAAACCTACTATCCCTTAATTAACGGCGACTATCAACCCACCACCGAAACCGTTGACTCCGTTAATCCCTCGAACCCCAGTGAAATTATCGGTAAAGTGGGATTACTCTCAATTGAACAAGCCGAAACTGCCTTAAACGCCGCCAAAGCCGCCTTTCCCGGATGGCGTCGCACCCCGGTTAAACAACGGGCGGATATTTTGCGTCAAGCGGCTGAATTAATGGAAGGGCGCCGGGAAGAACTTTCGGCTTGGATATGTTTAGAAGTCGGTAAAGCCTTACGGGAAGCCGATGCGGAAGTCTCCGAAGCCATCGACTTTTGCCGTTACTATGCGTCAGAAATGGAACGGCTAGAGGGCGGCTATATATATGATGTGGCTGGGGAAACCAATCGCTATGTCTACCAACCCAGAGGAATTGCAGTTGTAATCTCTCCCTGGAATTTCCCCTTGGCAATTGCGACGGGAATGACAGTAGCCGCATTAGTTACCGGAAATTGTACCTTACTCAAACCCGCTGAAACCTCATCGGTGATTGCAGCGAAACTGGCAGAAATATTAGTCGAGGCGGGAATTCCCCAGGGTGTGTTTCAATTTGTTCCCGGTAAGGGTTCCCAGGTGGGGGCGTATATGGTGAAGCATCCAGATACCCATTTAATCGCCTTTACCGGTTCTCAGGAAGTGGGATGTCGGATTTACGCTGATGCGGCGATTGTACAACCGGGTCAAACTCACCTGAAACGGGTGATTGCGGAGATGGGGGGGAAGAATGGGATTATTGTGGATGAGAGTGCGGATTTAGATCAAGCCGTGGCGGGCGTGGTGAAGTCTGCATTTGGGTATAGTGGTCAAAAATGTTCTGCTTGTTCACGGGTAATTGTTCTCGACCCTATCTATGATACCTTTATCGGACGATTAATCGAAGCCACGCGATCGCTAAATATTGGTGCGGCGGAATTACCCAGTACCCAAGTTGGTCCAGTGATTGATGCTACTGCCAGAAATCGGATTCAGGACTATATTGAAAAAGGGCGACAAGAGGCAGAAATTGCGGTGGAATGTGAAGTCCCGGAAACGGGTTATTTTGTCAGTCCGACTATTTTTACCAACGTTTCACCCGATGCCAAAATTGCCCAAGCGGAAATCTTTGGTCCGGTTGTAGCGGTGATTCGAGTCAAGGATTTTCCAGACGCCCTGGCTGTGGCAAATGGGACAAAATATGCCCTGACGGGAGGATTATATTCCCGCACGCCATCCCATATTGACCAAGCATCTGCCGAGTTTGAAGTGGGTAATCTTTATATTAACCGCACGATTACCGGGGCGATTGTTTCGCGCCAACCCTTTGGCGGATTCAAGTTATCAGGGGTTGGTTCTAAGGCGGGAGGATCCGATTATTTACTCCAATTTTTAGAACCACGCACGATTACCGAAAATATTCAGCGTCAGGGGTTTGCCCCGATTGAAGGAGTTGATTAAGCTGATGAAAATCAAGACTTGGATGTAAGATTTAAAGGAGATCCCCGACTTCTTCAAGAAGTCGGGGATCTGGTAAAAGAATCACCGAATTTTGAATACATTTCTGGATAGATTAGGGTAGCATCTGAGTCGTCAAATCCACTCATTACTCGTAGACTAACACTGACGGATGTTACCCAGTTTTTTGCCAAAACCCTCGCTGAAAATGCGTTTGCGCCTTGTCCTTGTGGTTCCTTTCCTGCTGCAAATTACGGCGGCTGTAGGATTAACAGGTTGGCTTTCCTTACGCAATGGTGAACAAGCAGTGAATGAACTTGCCAGTGATTTACGCCAAGAAATTGCGGCGCGGATTGAACAGAAACTCAAGAGTTATTTACAAATTCCCCATACTTTTAATCAACTGAATGCTAATGAAAATTGCCTGAACCAATTAGAATTAGATAGTTTATTTGATTGTGAGGAACTGTTTTGGCATCAAATGCACGTCTTTCCGGTTAGCGCTACAACCATTGGTACAGAAGATGGAAAATATCTAGAACTGGTGCGACAAGAGGGAGATAAGTTTCAAATTCATGAGTCGATTAATTATACCAAATATATTTATGCGGCTAATCAACAAGGCAATCGGACGGCGTTATTACAAACCCGTCCCTACGATGATCACCGAACTCGACCCTGGTATCAAAAGGCGGTAAAAGCAGGTGAGGCAACCTGGAGTGAGGTATTCCGTTATGAATATGAAGACACATTAGCGATCGCGGCGAGTATGCCTCTGTATGGTGAGGATGATACGTTGCTGGGGGTAACCAGTACGATTTTGTCTCTGTCTCATATTGGGGACTTCCTCAAAAGTTTTAAAAGTACTCAATTTGGACAGACGTTTATTTTAGAACCCAAGGGGAAAGGAACATTAGTTGCTACATCAATGAGTGAAGAGACGTTTGTCTCCAATAATCAGACTAAATCAGAACGGAATGACTCGATTACCAGTGAAAACCCACTGATTAAGGCAACGGCGGATTTTTTGGTGGGAAAATTTGGCAGCTTTGAGAATATCAAAGGAGAATACCAGTTAGATTTTACATTAGATAAAAAGAAGCAATTTGTCCAAGTTCTTTCATTTCAAGACAATAAAGGGCTGAATTGGTTGATTGTTGTCGTGGTTCCCGAAGATGAATTTATGGCACGTATCCACGCCAACACCCGTACAACTATTCGCCTCTGTGTAGCCGCGTTAATTCTGGCTACGCTTTTGGGATTATTTACCTCGCGTTGGATTAGTCAACCCATTTTACAACTGAGTATGGCGTCTGGCGCGATCGCGAGTGGGGAACTTGATCAACGAGTCAAAGTCGAAGGAATTTATGAACTGCGGATTTTATCCAAATCTTTTAACCAAATGGCGCAGCAGTTGCAGGAATCCTTTACCGCCCTAGAAAATGCCAAAGCTGAACTGGAATTGCGGGTAGAACAACGTACAGCAGAATTGAAAACAGCGAAAGAAGAGGCGGATACGGCGAATAACGCCAAAAGTGAGTTTCTGGCAAATATGAGTCATGAACTGCGAACACCACTGAATGGGGTGTTAGGCTATGCCCAAATTCTGCAACGATCAAAAACAATGAGCGATCGCGAACTTGATGGGGTGCGGATTATCCATCAATGCGGTTCTCATTTGCTAATGTTAATTAATGATATTCTGGATTTAGCGAAAATTGAAGCCCGGAAGATGGAACTCCATGGCAGTGATATTCATTTTCCCTCATTCCTGCGGGGCGTTGTCGAAATTTGCCGGATTCGGGCGGATGCAAAAGGCATTTCCTTTCTCTATCAACCGACTTCATCCCTTCCTGCTGGTATCCACGTAGACGAAAAGCGACTGCGACAAGTTCTAATTAATCTCCTCAGCAATGCGATTAAGTTTACCGATACTGGCGGCGTTACCTTTAAAGTCGGCTATGGGGATAACCAAGACAATCACAACATCGGGAGACACAATGGAGACAAGCCAGAAGGCGTATCTGATCCAGAGAAAACCTCAACCCCTCGCCATCACCGAATCCGGTTTCAAATCGAAGATACCGGGGTAGGGATGAGTCCCCAACAATTGCAGCGCATCTTTTTACCCTTTGAGCAAGTGAGCGATCGCAAACGTCAGGCGGAAGGAACTGGACTAGGTTTAGCGATTAGCACAAGTATTGTACAGCTTATGGGCAGTACAATTCAAGTCCACAGTGAAGTCGGTAAGGGGAGTGTATTTACCGTGGATCTAGACTTAGCCGAAGCCCGAGAATGGATACAAACGACTCCCGCCTTTACTCAGGGTAGAATTATTGGCTATCAGGGCAAACCCCGAACCATCCTTGTCGTCGATGATCGCTGGGAAAATCGTTCAGTCATCGTCAATTTGCTCGAACCCTTGGGATTTGAGGTGATTGAGGCGAATAATGGTGGAGAAGGATTGGAGATCGCCATGACAGCTACACCGGATCTGATCATTACCGACTTAATCATGCCGATTATGGACGGCTTTGAGATGATGCGACACATTCGCCAGTCCAAAACCCTAAAAAATATGCTAATCGTAGTATCGTCAGCCAGTGTTTTTGAGATGGATCGGCATCACAGTTTGGCAGCCGGGGGTAATGATTTTCTGCCCAAACCCGTTCAAATTGATGAGCTACTCCAGAGGTTACAACAACATTTGGGACTGACCTGGATTTACGAACCCGCATCAGGGAATGGTAGTCAGTCGGCGGCTGTTAAGCTAACACCATACGAGCCACAAAAACTGGGCAAACCCGAGGCGATTATTTTTCCTGAAGAAGAATTAGATATTCTCTGGGATTTAGCCATGAAAGGTCGGATTAAACTTCTCCTCAAAGAAATTGATAGGATCGAGAGTTCTGATCATAAGTTCGCCCCATTTGCTCAATATATACGCCAACTCGCTAAAGGATTTAAACTTAAAAAAATACGAGATTTTATTGAAGAAAATCGGTGCATTCACTAAAGGCATTAACCTATCGCTAACAACTAGAAATTATCGCCATGCTCAAGTCTAACTCTACTACGTTGAACCGGATAGAACAACGGAACAAGGCAATGATAGACAAGTTAAATAAAACGATTATTTTAATCATTGACGATAGTCCCAACAATCTAGAAATACTCTCAGAAACCCTGACTAGCGCTGGATTTGAAATTGCCGTTGCTCTTGATGGAGAAACCGCGCTTGAGCAAATTGCTTATGATCCACCGACCTTGATTCTGTTAGATGTGATGATGCCAGGAATTGACGGATTTGAAACCTGCCGACGCCTGAAAACCAATCCTGACACTCACGAGATTCCGATCATTTTTATGACGGCTTTGACCGATACCATTGATAAAGTTAAGGGGTTAAATTTAGGGGCTGTAGACTATATTACTAAACCATTTCAGCAGGAAGAGGTATTAGCACGAGTTAAGGTACATTTGAAACTGCGAACCTTAACCAAAACCCTAGAAGAGCAAAATACACGATTAGTAGAGGAAGTTGAGCAACGGGGTAAAGCAGAAGCCGCCTTACAAACATTGACCCAGGAATTAGAACAACGAGTGGAAGAACGGACTAATCAACTTGCCCAAGCCCTCAACAATTGGCAACAAGCCCAAGCCATGCTAGTTCAAAGTGAAAAAATGTCCAGTCTGGGACAAATGTTAGCCGGAGTTGCCCATGAAATTAATAATCCCATTACTTCGATTCATGGTAATTTAAGCTGTGCCAGCGAATATAGCCGAGACTTACTTAAACTCCTGCAAATCTATGCTCAACATTATCCGAATCCAGTTCCCGAAATTCAAGATAAATCTCAAAAAATAGACACTGATTTTCTGGTAAAAGATTTACCAAAAACCTTTAAGTCAATGGAATTGGGCATCGAACGCATCTGTCAAATCATTAAAAGCTTGCGGAATATATCTCGCCTCGACGCGGGCGAAATGATGATGGTTGATTTGCATGAGGGGTTAGAGAGTACGCTGGTTCTCTTGCAACATCGGATCAAACCCACCGGGAAACATTTAGGCATTCAAGTGATTAAAGAATATGGTAAGTTACCGCCCATTGAATGCTATCCTGGACGCCTAAGCCAAGTGTTTATGAATATTCTGGCGAATGCGATTGATGCCTTAGAGGAAGCAGAATTTAGAAAGCAAAATTCCGAGACAATTTCAGAGAGTGATACAACCCCCGCGCCTCCCACCATCTGGATTCGTACCAGAGTGATTGATAACCAGCGAGTAGAAATCCGTATTTCTGATAATGGTCCTGGTATCCCTGAAGAGATACAAGAAAAGCTATTCCACGCCTTTTTCACAACCAAACCATTTGGCAAGGGAACGGGGTTAGGATTATCGATTAGTCATGAGATTGTCGTAGAAAAACACAGGGGACAATTACGTTGTGTGTCTCACCCTGGAGAAGGTGCTGAGTTTATCATTGAACTTCCGATTGGTTAAATTGTAGAGACGTTCAGGCAACGTCTCTACAATCAGGGCGGGGCGGGTTTATTTGCCTTTGGGTGAAGACAACACAGGATAATCGTCAAACCCACCCCGACAAAATCAATCACAAATCCCTAATTTTTTGATAAAATAACATAACCTATAACTAGCAAAAAAGGAGGTGAAACCATTGCCGAGAGTTCGCGTGCGCCAACATGTCAATCCCTTGAGTAAAAAATACCTGACTCCAGTAACGCCTCCCTCGTGGGAAAAGGTTTATCATCAACCCCTGCAACCGCTACATCTAGATATAGGGAGTGCTAGGGGTGAGTTTTTGTTAGACATGGCAACCCAGAACCCCGATGGGAATTTTTTGGGATTAGAAATTCGAGAACCTTTAGTTGAGACAGCCCAAGAATTGGTAGCGAAGTTAGGATTAAATAATCTTCATTTTATATTTGGCAATGTCGATAACTCATTAGCACCAATTTTAGCCTCTTTGCCCCAGGGACTATTAAAGCGCGTAACCATTCAATTTCCTGATCCATGGTTCAAAAAACGACATGCTAAACGCCGTGTGGTCAAACCGGAATTGGTCAATACTTTGGCAAAATACTTGGTCAAAGGCGGCGAAGTTTTTATCCAGTCTGACGTTGAAGCCGTAGCCCAGGAAATGTGCGATCGCTTTACCGAGAATCCAGCCTTTCAACGTCAAGGAACCGAGTGGTTAGCTAGGAATCCCCTACCTATTCCCACCGAACGAGAAACCTACACAATAGCCTGTAGACAACCCGTTTATCGGGCGTTGTTTGTGATTGGTGATTAAGTGGGTAATTCGTCATTAATTATAGGTGTAGGGGCGGGTTGAGGGACTTTCTTATCGCTATTGATGATTAGGTTTATTCAAAACCCGCCCTTCTACGTCTTGTCAAAAAAAGATTCCATTTTATTAATTATAGGTGTAGGGGCGGGTTGAGGGACTTTCTTATCGCTATCGATGATTAGGT
>NZ_JBKHHI010000291.1:0-8646 GCF_046539235.1 Coleofasciculus sp. | reverse complement strand
AAGCACGGTTTTGTAGGAGAGGGTGGGAAGGCGACTTCCCACTCGACTCCACCAAACTTTCTGAAACTCGAAAACAAATAACCTTCACAGACCAGAAAGGGATTGGCAAGCTTAAGCTCAAAGGAACGTGGGATTTAAATTTGTACCAACTCGATCAGATAAAACGAGTGAGGTTAGTCCTAAAAGCCGATGGCTACTATGTCCAGTTCTTAGTTAACGCTGAGAATAAGGTAGAGAGTCAGCCGACAGGAAAAGCCATTGGTTTAGACGTAGGACTCAAGGAGTTTTATACCGACAGCAATGGTCACAAAGAACTCAATCCCCGATTTTACCGGGAAAGCGAAAAACATCTAAGATTTCTTCACAGACGAGTTTCGCGTAAAAAGAAAGGCTCTGCCAATCGAAGGAAAGCCATTAATCGACTAGGGCGATTTCACCTCAAAATAAGTAGGCAACGTGAAGAACACGCCAAGAGAACGGCGCGTTGCGTAATCCAATCTAACGATTTGGTAGCCTACGAAGATTTGAGGATTAAGAATCTGGTTAAGAATCATTGTTTAGCTAAGTCGATTAATGATGCAGGTTGGTATCAATTCAGAAAATGGTTAGAATATTTTGGGGTAAAAGAAGGCAAGATAACAATTGCGGTTAATCCTGCCTATACTTCCCAGGAATGTTCCAATTGCGGTACAACGGTTAAAAAATCCCTGTCTACTAGGACTCATGTTTGTCGGTGTGGATTTGTTTTAGACCGGGACTGGAACGCAGCCATCAATATTCTGAAGTTAGCCTTGAGTACGGCAGGTCATGTCGGAACTTGGATTTTAAATCCGAACGCTTCTGGAGACTTAACCTCTACTTTGATTGGAGAAATCCTGTCAAAGCAAGTTGGATCTATGAAAGAAGAATCCCCGCACTTATAGGGCGGGGAGTGTCAAAAAAACGGTATTATACAGGAGTCCGAATAGAGTATAGTATCTAATTCGGGTGCGTATAGTTACTTATATGAGTTATCCTGATTATTCTATTTATACGAGGTAAATCAAGGATAATCTGATCCCAACCCGGTGCAACTGCCTCAAATCACTGATGAATTAGGACGTTAGCGAGAGGCTAAGACCTGGGAATTTTTATGGATGCTGCTGAATTGCTAAAGGGTTATGCTGCCGGAGAGCGAGATTTTGAGGGAGTTGAACTCCGGGGAGCCTATCTGACTGAAGCAATTCTCAATGGGGCGAATCTGAGGCGCAGCGACTTGAGCGGTGCTAATCTCAGTGGCGCTAGTTTAAAAGGATCAAACCTGAGCGAAGCCAATTTGAGTCAAGCTAACTTAAGCGTCGCTAATTTAAGCAAAGCTGAACTAAACGATGCCAATTTAACGGCGGCTGAGTTAGTCAGAGCCACGTTGATTGAATGTAACTTAAAACGGGCTAATTTGACGGGAGCGCACCTGCGGGAAGCTAGCTTGATGTTTGCCAATCTTGCCCAAGCCTGTCTTTATCAAGCTGATTTACACGGCGCGATGCTACACCAGGCTATTTTACATTGGGCAAGCTTAAAGAATGCGGATTTAATTGGGGCAATCTTGCAAGGGGCTGATATGAGGGGCGCTGATCTCAGTCAAGCTTGTTTGATTCGCGCTGATGTATCCAAGGCAATTTTGATGGTTGCTGATCTGCGAGGGGCAATTGTTATGGGGGCTAACTTTAAAGCCGCCGTACTCACAGGTGCTATTTTGCCAGATGGCAAGATGCATCAGTAATAGCGCTTCCCGCTGGGCAATAGGCAATAGGGGAATGTCCTAACGTATGCCCGTAGTGCTATACAGATCATATAAGGCTTTTAGCCGAGTCGTAGGGTGGGCATTGCCCACCAGCCTTCAGCCAGAACCATTCAACTTAAGTGCTAAAAACAATTTGTCCATTCTGAATCGCGACTAACTGCATTTTCAACGGTCCTGCTGTAGAGGTTTGGTCTTGGGCGATCGCTCTCACCGCCAGAGGTTTTTCAGATTCCGCCAACTGTTCCATAAAGCGAATCAGGGTAGAAGGATTACCATCTGCAACTTGAATCGGACCGAGGACTCCAGCCCGACGGGCGCGAAACTGCGAGGCGGCGAGTAACTGGTCAATGCGCTGTTGCAGGGCTTTATTCGTCAAGGTTGAAGCATCAATAGAAACAGCGGCTAACACCTCCCCCGGTTCAAACACCAATTGATTCAGTGCTGCATCGGCAAAGGCTTGAATCGGTTTTTCGCCAACCACATAGTTTCCGGCGGAGAGAATTCGCACTACATAGTCTTCACTATCTTGAATTTGTTCGATTAACTGTTCGGCTTGGGCTTGAGTAATTTGAACTAGGGGTTCCTTCGGTGCCTCAGATCCGGGCAAAATAATGTCAGCGGCGGTTCGATTGGCTTCCCGCAGGAGTTGATCAACCGCCTCAGATGCGGCTGAAGGTTCAACAATACGCACCACGCCAAATGCCAGCACTTGACCGCGCAAAATTGCCACATTGCCCTGACGCAGAGCTTGATAGTTCTGATAATACTGCTCCAGAATATCGACTTGCCGTTCTAAAAACGCCAGTTGTTGTTCTTGATCTTGTAGTTGTTGGTTACGTTGGGCGATGAGGAGTTCCCGTTGGGCAAGTTCCTCTTCCAGTTGAGCCAAGCGAACTTCCCGTTGGGCGATCGCCTCTTTGAGTTCGGCTTGCAGTTCTTGAAGACGGGCTTCCCGTTGGGCGATCGCTTCCTGGAGACGGGCTTCCCGTTGGGTCATGGTTTCAATCACGTTATCTTTTTGGGCGAGTTCCTGCTCTTTTTCCCTCAATTGCTCATTTCTCTGCTGGAGTTGCTGGTTTTTTAGCGCCAGTTGCTGGCTAGTTTCCTCCAGTTCCTGATCCCGTTGTGCCACTAACTCTTTAAGCTGACTAATTTCTGCATTAAGTTGATTTCGTTGCTCAATTAACTGTTGACGTTCAGCCAAGAGTGACTGAATTTCTGAACGTAGATTACTTGCCTGTTTTGAGATATCTCGCAGTTGAGCTTGAGCCTTCTGGAAATTGCGGTTCAGTTCATCCAGACGCTGTTGTACTTTGGCTTGCTCGGCTCTAGTTTTAGCCAGTTCGCCCTCTACTTGTTGTTTCTGGGCGTTAACAACTGCCACATCCCGACGTGCATGTCTAAGTTGTCGCAGGATGTTATCCAGTTGAAACACCCCTTCCCGCAGGGATTCACTCAGACCGAATAAAATACCCAAGGTTGAGGCAGAAATCAAACATCCCGTCATAATCGTGACCAATGTCGCCGTTTTTCGAGGACGTAAGTTAAATAAACTCAGCCGCGCCTTGCCAACTTTCGTACCAATGCGATCACCTAAAGTTGCGAGGACTCCTCCCAACAGTAATATTGCCACGATCAGGATGTAAGCGCTGGTCATCACGATGCTGCATCTGTCCAGATACAGCCTATCTTATGGCTGAGACGGATTATATATTTTTTAATGGTTCATGGTTCATGGTTCATGGTTCATGGTTCATGGTTCATTGGGATGGGAGAAATTCTTCCTCATCAAAAGCACGTCTGGAACATTGCTGCTGTGTATCTTTGCTCAAATTGTGCATAAGCTCTCAGTCTTCAGAGATAGATGCCATTGAAAGCGATACACCAAGGATATCTACCATGCAACTCAAGCACATTGGACTGACAGCCGTTTTAACCCTCTTGGCAAGTGTCTCCACCTCAACCTCTGCCCTCGCAACTCTACGGTACAGTCCAGAGGGTACACCAAATCCTTATATGCTGGAACTGGAAAATCCTCAGATTGCTCAAACTCCGTCTAGAGAGTTGGTCAATTGGCTCAATAAAGGAATGTCTTTAATCAAAGCCGGAGAGTATGCTGAAGCCGTTAAAGCTTATGACCAAGCGATTGAAATCAATCGGGAAAGTGCTGATGCTTGGATGGGTCGCGGGTTTGCTCTATATGGCTTGGAGAAGTATCCAGAAGCTGTTACAGCGTTCAATCAAGCCACGGAACTCGATCCCAGTCTAGTTGGGGCTTGGGTCGGCTTAGGTATGGCTTTGGATGATACAGGCAAACCTGAAGATGCCCTCGCTGCTTATGATCAAGCCTTGAAACTAAATCCCAACAGTGATTGGGCTTGGTTCCATCGGGGAATTACCCTGGGACGGCTGGAACGTTATCAAGAGGCATTAGAGGCTTATGATCAAGCTGTTCGCATCGATCCAGACTACGAACGGGCGTGGTTCAATCGCGGTTATGTCCTGATTGAATTAGAACGTTATCCAGAAGCAGAAACGTCATTTGCCGAAGTCGTCCGCATTAATCGGAATAGTGAGCTAGGTTGGTTCATGCGCGGTCTGGCGTTGCTGGAAATGGAGCAACATGAAGCGGCTTTCAACGCCTTTGAACGGGTGTTATTAATCAATTCAGAGAACGCCTATGCTTGGTACAACAAGGGCATTGCTTTAGAAAAGTTAGATGGCGATGCTTGGGAAATTTTTGCCGTGTTTGACCGAGTGGTGCAACTGATACCGGATGATGCTGATAGCTGGTTTAAGCGAGGGAATGCTTTACTCCGTTTAGATCGCTACGCAGACGCCTTGAATTCTTATGATCGGATGTTAGAACTTGAGCCTGATAGTGAGGCGGGCTGGTATAACCGGGGAATCGCCCTCGCCCTGCTGGAACGGTATTATGACGCGATCGCATCCTTTGATCAAGCCCTACGTATTAACCCGAACAATACAGAGGCGAAGGAACATCGCGACAAATTGCAGGAACTGGTACAGCAGCAACCCCAAGACGCGATCGGATAATTCATTGGTGACAACAGATACAGGGGCATTTGTCATTTGTCATTTGCCCTTTGTTTTTTGTCCTTTGTCCAATAGCCTTTATATGCCATACTGTGTAATAAGTTTATTATAGTGGAAATAAACTCAACCATATTAAGTTATGTTAACAAGCCTCAAACCCTTACAAATGACGAATGACCAATGACGAATGACGTAGCTTGCTTCTCGCGAAAGCGAGTTCCCCACCGTTAACTTTAATTGTCCCCACCTACTTATCGCACTGTATTGGACTGACACAGCTACAATTGTGGAATAGATTTGACCATTGAATCGGGCGCAAAGCTTTGCGCCCCTACGGTTTTTGGATGTGAACATCATTCATCCAATTTAGGTATACCACGCTCATGTTATCGTAAAACATGCTCCTATAAATTATATTTTTATAGGTTTTTTCTATCCAATGAGCATCTTATTAGCAGACTTTATGGGGTGAAGTTGGCATCATTGCCCGCAGTTTTTCTTGTTCATTTCGCTCATCTTCACTGAGTTGTTCACGCAATTGAAGCAAAACAGGAAAACCGTGGAATCCCATCGATTTATTCCCTCCTGGTATTTTGTCGAAACGGCTGTCATACAATAAATGGACATAAATTTCTCCATGATTTTCATTGTCTCCATAGTTGTAATTTTTATTTAACCAATCATTCCAATTTTGCCGAAGCGCAATAGCATTATTTGGACCAAACAAAGCTAATGCAATAGCACGTAATAAGGTTGACTTACCTGAACCATTGTCGCCAATAACTATATGCCATCCCGCACACTGCTCTAAACTTATCTTCCAATATAAATTTTTAATTGAGCGGATATTAATCATTCCAATTTCATTAATATACATAATCCCTTCATTTAGTTTTTTGTCGGATAAGTATCTTTCCCACCAAAGCTAATGGTGCAAGAACTGAAATCTACAATAGCTGATGCGATCGCGCCTTTCCACCAATCCCCCGAAACCCTCTGCGTTGAATCACTCTGGGAATGAATCCAGCAGCACAGATATCCCTCGCACACCCACCACCGCCACCAAACTGCCCATCACCACCAGGCTTAAAACTCGTAAACTAACCTGTAGCGATCGCAGTCGTTGTTCTAATTCGCTGTCATAGTGTTGGGCTAAGGTTTCCAGCGTTCTATCCAGTGTTCCGCTTTCTTCCCCGGTGCTAATCATCTGTAGCGCTGTAGGGGGTAATTTACCCTGGAGACTCTGACTAAGAGGTTGACCCATGCGGACGCGCCGCGTAGCCCAGGAGAGTTTGGCTTTCATTACCGTATCTGGGATATGCTCTCGCAGTAAATCCAAGGCGGTGAGGAGAGAAACCCCACAACTTAACGGTAATCGTAACTTAGCTAGATAGAGGAGCGATCGCGCCTGCACGATTTGCCCGAAAATAGGTAATCGTCTCACCAGTTGCAGCCACAAGGGACTAGAAAAGCGAGACAATAGGACGATCATCACCCATAATAGCAGCGCGATCGCTAACCCTCTTAACCAAAACTCTGGTTTAATAATTCCGGTTGCATTTGGATTAAAAATAGCCGCCGTTAACACCAAAAATCCCCAAATTGTCGCTATAGCTGAACGTTTTACCGACCCATATAATCGTTCCTGTCTGGCTTCCGTTTCAGCGTCTTCTGCGAGTATTTGACAGGTTTGGGGGAGAGAACCGCTATATTCAGCTAAACGGATTAAGCTAATCGTCCAACGATTAAAATAACCGCGTTCACAGGTTAAGGCGGTGGCGAAATCCTGACCAGAACCTACGGCGAGACTCACTTTTTGTAAATAGCGTTTAACGGCTGGGCTTAAATCATTTCCCACCAGGGTTAAGCTTTGCTGTAGATTTATACCCGAATTGAGTAATTTAGCAAGCTGGGAGAATATTTTAGCATTTTGGCGATTTGTCATTTGTCCTATGTCATTGGTTATTTGTCCTTATCTAGGTTTACTACCCCCTTTATAATCCAGTCCGCTTTTAGTGAGATTAGTTTAACCGGATTTGATATCAGACCCCTTACCAAACCCCTCCGCGAACCTCTCCCGACGCCTCTCCTACAAGGAGAGGGAAGCGGAATATATTTTTTCTGGGAGGGGCTTTCATACTCCTCCTTCCCTTGCAGAATACTGCTGGAAAACTTCTGCCTTCTTGGACTAGGTTTCGCGACTTTCCAGGAAAAATCGCGATCGCACTTCGTTTTCAGGTAAACTCAAATGTTGCATATTCCAGCCGTTTGACCCCCAATCTACGGAGAAATAACCTTGGCGATAGAATTGCGATCCTATGTTTATATCGATAGTTTACAGCCGCAGCACGCGGCTTATATGGGGACAGTGGCGCTAGGATTCTTGCCATTACCTGGAGATACGTCGCTATGGATTGAAATCTCACCCGGTATCGAAATTAACCGGATTACCGATGTGGCGCTAAAATCGACCTCTGTACGTCCCGCCGTGCAGATGGTGGAACGACTCTATGGGGTTCTGGAAGTTCATGCGAATAAACAAGGCGAAACCAGGGCGGCGGGGAAAGCGATTTTAGCCGCCCTAGGCGTCGGTGAACGAGAACGTCTTAAACCGCGAGTTGTCTCTAGCCAAATTATTCGCAATATTGACCCTCACCAAACTCAACTGATTAATCGCACCCGACGGGGACAGATGATTTTGGCAGGACAAACCCTCTATGTTTTAGAAGTCGCACCAGCCGCTTATGCTGCTTTAGCCGCTAATGAAGCCGAGAAAGCCGCCTTAATTAATATCTTGCAAATTTCCGCTGTTGGCAGTTTTGGACGCCTTTACTTGGGCGGCGAAGAACGGGATATTCTGGCAGGTTCACAAGCGGCGCTGACAGCACTGGAGAGCGTTCCTGGGCGAGAACATCCCGGCGCTGGCGGGAAGGAGTAAAGCCTGGGGTGCATGTAGAGACGTGCCATGGCGCGTCTGGGGGCGGAGGGGCGGAGGTGCAGAGGAACCGTCACTGTTAGGATCTTGCGATCGCGCTTTCTGGTAATGCTTCTACCCAGTTCCAGGAATGGAAACTCAAAACCTAGAACACCAGTCAGTGTCATCAAATCATCGACTGATATTTCCCAGGGGGTATGAGATGAACGCGATAAAAGATAAAGTAATCACTATCGAGTTCAGGGGAAACCATTACAGACTTTCCCGACTGAACGACAATCAATATTATGAACGGCGGCAAAACAGCATTGCTATTGCCGATGATTATGGATTTTATATCGACTTTTATCGGTATTTAAGACAACAAGGCGAGGAGTTAAATCTTGCCCAAATCTATGTCACCCTAGAAGCAATCTGCGGAGAGAGTGGTCGTTTTTTTGACGATTGGAAAGGGTCATTTACCTTCCCATTTTTCTTAGAAATAAGTAAATCTGGACAGACGTTTGATTACTTGCTGGATATCTACGACAACCGAGGTTCTCTGTATTTCGGAATCCGTAAACAAATACAGCCGCAGGATAGCTATGACTTAAGCTTGATGTATCAACCGTTTCCTGAAGAATTATCTCGGCAAGACATCCAGGCATTTATCAGTTATTTATACGGTTATATCCAGGGATATTTTGAAACTATACAAGACACCTATAATCAGTTTTTCTTCAAGCGAGTGGCTTCTAATGGTATCGTATTTGGATATAGAGACGGAGAATTTTTTGAAGAACAGTATGATTCCCCTGAAACCTACAACCAGGCTGTGAAATCCTTAGAGAATTACACATTGGGGTAGGGGCACCATCCTTGCGCCCTTACC
>NZ_JBKHHI010000290.1:0-8691 GCF_046539235.1 Coleofasciculus sp. | reverse complement strand
TCAAGTCAGGGCGGGTTTTGTACAAACGTTATTATCAATAGCTGCACGAAAGTCCCTAAACCCGCCCCTACACACTCACGCACTATACCCTCGAAAGTCGTGAAGCATCAAAACTATTTCACCCATCTTGTGGCGGTTCAACTCCCCAAATTAATTGTCCACTATTATAAACCGGAATATGAGTACGTTTGCCCTTCCCGGCTTGTTCTAGCATCTCTTGGTACGACCAATCATTATTCATAGTCCAGATACCTGTCGGCGTATTCACCTGAAATTGGACATCTTTTTTATAATAAGCTTCTCCTCCAGGATAGAGTTGTGTCCCATCTACATCCACCTGAATGTAGTAAATCGTTGGCGAATTTTGCCAAGGATTGAGTCCGGATACCGTTATTCCTGATTCAGGCATGGTATTGACTGTGATATCGCTTGGGTTTCCTCCGGCTTCAATTACCTCACTACTATCGATAAAATAGCGAAACGATAAATTAGGAATAATCCGGGCGGGCCACGCGGATTTATTATAAATGGTGGCTTGCACTTCCATCAAATTATCACTCAGTTGATTCCCTTGCGCCTCGACAAAAAATTCATCGTCCCGTTGTTCGGTTGGAGGAAATTTTGCTAATGCTTTACCTCCATATTTCTGATATAGTTTCGCCACAGCACCCGTAAATCCAGCATTATAATCTGTGGCAACTTCAGTCATCTGAAAATTAGACCGTTCATCGATATAATTATCCTGCTGATCCGGTCCACCAACTAAGGCTCCATACAAAATATGTCGCGTTTCTTCCGGAATTTCTTTACTATTTGCCCAAGAACCATGTGCCGTTCGATGATGGGGTTGTCTGGGTGGGTTATTGCCAAATCCAACCACATAACTGCGCTGATCTGGATTAGAGCCTAACATATAATTAATCTGCCGTTCGGCAAAGGCATGATATTTGCGTCGCGTCCAAGGCGAGTCTACGGAGTCCCCATAAATAAAGGCTAAAAATGCCGTTTTTGCCGCATATCTTAACGAACCCCATTCATCCAGCCAAGCCAGTCCCCCTGGAGTATAAAAGATGTGCTGCCACTGACAGCGATCGCACCAATAGTCTAACCAACGTTCGGCATCTTCTTGATACTTATTTTTCCCGGTTAATTCGGCTAATAATACATAACTTCCATAGGATTTATCATCCCAGGTATGCGTCCAATTATAGGCAAGAGTCGCATTAGGTTGATCCCTTAACTGCTCATAATAGGCTTCAGCTTTCTGTAAATACTCTGGCGCTTCTGTTGCCCGATAAAGCCATGCTGCACTCCAAACCAGTTCATCAGTATAACCACTGGATTTATAATACTCTGCCGCCTCGGTAATACAATCCGAATAGTTGCCCGGATATTGCTCAGCAAAGTCATAGAGTTCTTGGGCATGTTTTAGCAAAGTTTGAGCATAATTGGCATCACTTGCTTGAAAAACCATAGCTGAAGCTGCCATCGCGGCGGCGGTTTCTCCAGCTAAATCAGAACCAGGACAAGTGGCATCAATTTTATAGGAAGGACGCTCCATCGGCATCACCTCCGCCGCCCCCCACCACCCATGATCTAAACTTCCTTTACCCACCTGACCCCATAACACTGTTGGCGTCGGATGTGCTTTAATAAAATAGTCATTAACCCAGCGCAAATTATCCAGCATGGCGTTATATTGACCACTTTGTTTATAGGCGTCTTCGTATTCAATGACGCCCCAAGCCAGAAGTGTGGTTGAAGCTGCCATGGGAAAGCCAAATTTTAGATGATCCCCGGCATCATACCAGCCTCCGGTTAAGTCAATCCCATTATCTGCACCATCAGTTAATGCCGAATCCCCCCGCCATTCCACCCGATTATTGGCAGGCAGTTTTCCTGAGCGCTGCACATCATAAAAATAGACCGCTTTTTGTAAGACTTCTCCGTAGTTGTACTGATTTCCCGCCAGAGAATCTTGACCGAGAAGATTAAATACACCGAATACCCAATAGTGAAGACAATTAAATGTTAAAACAAAAATTGTCAACACAAAAATAAGTATAAATTTAATCAGAGTGCGGACTTTAAACATAATGTCGGGGTGAACCAGAGTAATTTAATGTTAACTTATATAATTCCTGAAATTAACCAATAATTTACTCAAGTGCTAATCTTTTATTAAATCTTTAATCAAGATATATTTCACTGAGCAAAGAAAAATATCTTGACCCAACCTCTAGCTTAACTAGGACACACCATTATTTTTATTGGCGATGTACTATTCGGATCTACCTTTATCCTTAATAGCCGTCCGGATCGTGTTAAATGATAACGATACCTAGGAACATCAGTTTATCGCACTTACTCACTCTCCACGAAATCTCGTTGTTCTGAGCGTTAGTGGAGAAGCTGAAAGCCTCATTCTACCCTTGCTGATCAGGCTGAGTGCGTAAGTCCTGATCTATTAGTATCTTGGGATTTGACACAGGAGTTGTCGGTTGGGTGGACGCCGGAAATAAAGGCAAAGGCTCGCATCCCTTACTCAAAACTATTTTATCCTTAACATTGAATGAATAACCGTGAATTCACCCAGACTTAACCATCCACACCAAAAAGCTCAAAATTTGTTCAAGAGGAGGAAGTGAGTAATCCGTTAAATCAATGGTGACTCTTTGCTGTTCCAGTTTCAGAAATCGCCATTGTGTGCCACTACTAACACTACCATAAACGGCTGTAATAGCTTGCTCTTTTTCTTGATTAAATCGCTGTGCTGCTACCATTTCCGCAATGCATTGTCCGAGTCCCGATTTTAAGTCTGATTTTTTTGCTTCAACAATCACAATTGTCGGCGCTTCTACTGTTAACTGTTCCGAGGAACGACTAATTATAAAATCGCACACCCCATTCAGCCCCACATTCGCATCAATGTTAAATTCTTCCCCGGAAAATACGCTGATTTGCTGATCCAGAATGCGCCGCACTTCTAAAAGGACGGGATTGATAATCACTTCAGAACGCGCTTTTTCTGTATCAACCGCGATCGCCCAGGGTAAATCATCTAAAATGCCTTGCAGTCTGGGACTTGGTGTGATGGGTTCTAGGGAGTCTGGGAAAAAGCGAACCCCTTCAACGGTTGTCAGGTGAAAATCTTCTTTGACTTTGCCGATGGTAAATTGGCTGTAAGGCATAGGGTTAAATTTCCAGAAGCTTACCCACCCCATAGATTAATGGGTTTGTGTGACTTATATTAAGCTATTTCTGGCATCGGTGGAAACCTACTTGAGGGACAGGCAGGGTGTGAGGTGGGCAAGAGCAACCAAGAATAATATCAGCCGTAAAGGTTTATCACTCTTGCCCATCCTACTATGATTTACTCTTTTAGAGCGGGGAGTGTCAAATTCTCAACAGACACCGAGATACTCCCCACCGCCTGCCTCTATGGATGGCAGAATGTTCCAGGCTTGGGCGACAATATCACTAAGCCAGCGTCGTTGTGCCTGATCTAAGACACTATCTTCCGCTAGCACTTCAGCGGTAAGCTCGTCTAGGGACTGTCCTTGAGAACGGGCAATCTGAATGACACCGGCAATTGCCGCAGCCACTAATTCTTCGTTCACTGGTTTTTGACGGAGAGCCGCCATTTCTTGCTGACTAACTGGGATGGGATAATTCATGGTGAGTTAACAAAAGCACCCTAATTTACCGAAAATGAGAATAGTGTAAACTTTTTTTACTAATATTAAAGCAATCAGTATCCGGAAGTGTAGCGTATTTTGCTTCAAGTCACCTCCGTCATCTTGCCTAATTCCTCAGCGAATCAGATCACTCCGATGAAAGAACTTCTCTACGTAGAAATACCGAACCCCGATACCGACGCTGTTCGCACCTGGTTGCAGCAGGACTGGTACTTTGAGCTGGGGAAGAAAACGATAACCCCGGATGGTATCCTGGTACAAATTGAACATGCGTCTTCAGCCAATTCATCTACACCGATTTGCGTCCCGATTCCGGAAATCTCCATTTTTGTTTGGTCGGTGCAGCGAACCACCTACTTAAAAGCCTTTCGCTGTTGCGATCGCGCGATCCCAGGAGAACGGCAATTACTCCAGAAGCTGACAGCAGACTTACGCCATCAGTTTCCCCATCGCTATCCTGAACCCCCAGAGGTCGATTTATCCCAACAGTCTATCTTTGAGGCCCTGGCACCCTATTATCCCCAGACGGTTCATTTCTTCCAAAAAATGCCCAAAGGGGAATATGACCTCAACCGCGTCTATTGGTGGGAAAAACGATGGCGCGAAGGGGTGCGGAATCCACAGCAGCCTAAACAAGTTGTGTTTAAGACAACCGAGGAACCGACACAGCTTCTCGGAAGCCGTCACTCAAAGTCCACCTATGACCTGATTTATATCGGTGGCGCCCTAGGAGTCATTCACGCCGCGGTGATGGCACAACGGGGGTATCGAGTTCTACTGGTAGAACGGTTACCCTTTGGGCGCATGAACCGAGAATGGAATATTTCCCGGGCTGAGTTTCAGAGTCTCATCGATTTGGGGTTATTTACGCCCGATGAGTTTGAAGCCATGATCGCCAGAGAATATATTGATGGCTTCAATAAATTCTTTGATGGCAACAATCCTCCTCATCTAAAAGCACCTGTATTACATACACCAACAGTACTGAATGTGGCAATTGATTCAGAGAAATTGTTACAATTATGTGGAGAAAAGTTACAAAAAGCCGGCGGCGACATCTGGGATGAGACGGAGTTTATCCGGGCAGAGATCACGCCAGAGGAAGTTGTCGTCAGTCTACAGCATTTGCCCAGCCAAACCCCCCGACAAGCCAGAGGACGACTTTTAGTCGATGCCATGGGTACCGCTTCCCCCATCGCTTGGCAACTGAATGGGGGCAGGGCGTTTGATAGCGTCTGCCCCACAGTCGGTGCCGTGATTGCCAGTGGGTTCGAGCCAGGGGTGTGGGATTCTAACTATGGAGACGTTCTCAATAGCCACGGCGACATTTCCCGGGGACGGCAGTTGATTTGGGAACTGTTTCCGGGGGCGGGGGAGGACTTGACGATCTATTTGTTCCATTACCATCAGGTGCATCCTGAGAACCCTGGCTCTTTATTAGAAATGTATGAAGACTTTTTTACAATTCTGCCAGAGTACCGCCGCTGCGACATGGAAAAATTAGTGTGGAAGAAACCCACATTCGGCTATATTCCTGGACACTTTAGCATCAGCAGTCGCGATCGCACGGTGGCGTTTGATCGGCTAGTTGCCATTGGCGATGCGGCTTCCCTACAATCGCCTCTGGTGTTTACGGGATTTGGTTCCCTGGTGCGTAACCTGTATCGGTTAACCGACTTACTCGATACCGCCCTACGCCATAATCTCCTAACTGCCAACGATTTAAACCAAATTCGCGCTCACCAAAGCAATGTTGCGGTCACTTGGCTCTTTTCCAAAGGCATGATGGTGCCAACCGGGCGTCATTTGCCTCCCCAACGGGTTAATGCCATGCTAAATACTTTCTTTGGGCTTTTAGCTGATGAACCGCCAGAGGTGGCTGATTCCTTTATTAAAGACCGTTTTGATTGGTTAACCTTCAACCGACTGGCATTAAAAGCAGCCAGACGTAATCCTGCCCTGATTTTTTGGATTTGGGACATGGCAGGGACAAAGGATTTCTTGCGTTGGCTGGGTAGCTACTTCACGTTTACTCGAAATGCTATAGTCAGTGGATTCCTTAAGGGGTGGTTCCCGAATCTGATTCGCCGCTTACAACCCTGGATTGAAGAGCGTTATCCCTCACTAGGATTGCGACTCCTAGCCCAACGTTATGCCATGACAACGGGTATGGGATGTCCGGAAAGGGTGCAGCGTGAAGCATCAAATTCGGAGGAATTAGTGACCCATGGGGGTCAAAAGAAAGCCTTTGATTCTTGATGGTTCAACCCATGCAACTCTTGCCCTAAAAAGCAACGAGCCATTGTCGGATGTTATTGATAAGCTCAATGCTCACATTGAAGCGCCCAAAACATTTCGCTGGACTTTGGCTCGTAACCATGCACCCTATACCGGAACAACGGAGCTAGAAGCCACTTTAGAGCATGAAAAAATGGTAAATTGTATACGACGCCTACGTGAACTGCTGACTCAGCACCACAGGGTTGTGAACCGTGATTTTTTTCTTTTGAATAGAAATCATTTGATCCGTTCGCAGATCCCCCAGTAGACGAGTGACGGTTACTCGTGTGGAGCCAATCGCTTCCGCGATCGCTTGATGGGACAGCTTCAAGTCAATGGTAATCCCATCCTTGCCAGGAACTCCGAAGTCACGGCAGAGAATCAATAAAAAACTGACCAAGCGAGATCCCATATCCCGGTGAGCTAATGTCTCGATCATCATTTCCGTCTGTAAAATCCGCGAGGACAGTCCCTGGAGCATCAACATGGATAGTTCTGGGTTGTCCTTGAGCGCTTGCTCTACCTGATCAATCGGAGCCGAAAGCAATTCAACTGGGGTAAATGCCACCGCATGGTAAAACCGATCAGAGCGGTGACCTGTAATCAATGACAATACCCCAAAGACACTATTTTCCCGCAACAAGGCAACTGTAATTTCTTCACCCGCCTCATATACCCGGGAAAGCTTCACAGCTCCTTTGATTAGAAAGTAGACCCGTTCGGCAGGATCTCCTGGAAAAAAAATAGTTTTGCCCCGTTCAAAAGTTTCAACAACGGGAGGAAATGAGCTTCCGCCGATTTGACGAAACACAGCAGCTAACGGTCTATCTTGCATTACGACCATACCTATTACCCTTGTGCCAAAGCCTTACTGACTTCTAAGTGATCGCCGATGAAGCTTGAGACTCCAAAATCGGCTCAATGAACGATCTTTATATTGTATTCAAGAATACTTAATCTGAGTCCCAATAGGTTTTTTGTACCAATTGTTACATAATGAGGTGAGATGTCAACGGACACCTGATGGAGGGGATGTGAGACCTAAGCTTGGACGTAAGTCTAAGTTGACGCAATCCCCAGTGAGATCAGAAGCTCAGTAGATACGAAGTAAGCCTGAGTAGTTCACCGAATTGTTTTATTGTCTTGAAGAATTAAGATACTTATGCTGAATTTGACTGGAAAGAATGCCCTGGTGACTGGGATTGCCAACAATCGATCAATCGCCTGGGGCATTGCCCAACAGTTGCACCAAGCGGGTGCTGAGTTGGGAGTCACCTATTTACCCGATGAGAAGGGACGCTTCGAGAAGAAAGTCAGAGACTTGGTAGAACCCCTACAACCGAGTGTCTTCTTACCCTGTAACGTCCAGGATGATGCTCAAATTGACGCCACCTTTGAGGCGATTGAGAAGCAGTGGGGCAAACTGGACATCCTCATCCATTGCCTTGCCTTTGCCAATAAAGAGGACTTATCGGGAGAGTTTAGCCAAACCTCGCGTCAAGGGTTTACCACAGCCTTAGAAATTAGTACCTATTCCCTCACCCGATTAGCTGCCGCTGCTAAACCCTTAATGAAGGAGGGAGGAAGTATTGTCACCATGACCTATCTTGGCGGTGTGAAGGTGATCCCCAATTATAATGTCATGGGGATTGCCAAGTCAGGATTGGAGATGAGCGTCCGTT
Organism: Coleofasciculus sp.; assembly: GCF_046539235.1. Lineage (GTDB taxonomy): Bacteria > Cyanobacteriota > Cyanobacteriia > Cyanobacteriales > Coleofasciculaceae > Coleofasciculus. The sequence continues at coordinate 1,031 of NZ_JBKHHI010000290.1, read as the reverse complement.
ACCTCGCCGCCGAATTGGGACCGAGTAATATTCGGGTCAATGCGATTTCCGCAGGTCCAATCCGCACCCTAGCCTCTTCAGCGGTGGGCGGCATCTTGGATATGATTCATCATGTGGAACAGGTAGCACCCCTACGGCGAACCGTTACCCAGCTAGAAGTTGGCAATACCGCCACCTTCTTATCGAGTGATCTCGCCAGTGGGATCACGGGTCAGGTTTTATATGTCGATGCTGGATATGAAATCATGGGTATGTAATTGGATGCCTATGATTAACTTTGTCGGTTGGGTTTCCCATCTCAAATCAACAAGCGCGGCTTAGCGTAAACGTTATCGGCTTTCCCGGCTATGATCCCATCTGATATTTACCCCGCTCCCCATAGGGGAGATGGGTGAGTTTCAGACAATGGAGTAGACGCGGCTAATAAAACTGAATAAAAACTCTTATCTAGGCATCAGCATTAAAAGGAATGATCTTGGAGCAATTCATAGTCAAAAAAAACAGCAGGAACACCAAAAAACTGGCACAGACGGTAATGTGACAGTTAATTAGTTATTGGCTGAAACTCTAGTCGAATAAGAATACTGGAGTTTCTTGTTTAACGAGCACGGAGGGATTTGAACCCCCGACACCCAGAACCGGAATCTGGTGCTCTATCCACTGAGCTACGCGCCCTTGTGTGCAGCGGCGTTTCCAAGGAAACACACTGACACAAATCAAATTATAACCTTGATTTGGAAAAAACGGCAATCTGTGCCGAATAAAAAATTTCCCTGCATACGGCTCAGACTAAATCCGGGTTAACTACCCCCATATTGATCTTACTTTTCACAGGATCTGGAAAACCTCTCTCCAAACCTCTCTCCGAACCTCTCCCTAGCCCTCTCCTACAAGGAGAGGGAAGCGGAATATATTTTTTTATTTGGAGAGGCTTTGAATTCTCCCCCATCGAACAAAAGCGAAGCATCCTCTGGCTTCCCCCGTGCAACAAACGCGAAGCAACATCTGGCTTCCCCCGTGCAACAAACGCG
>NZ_JBKHHI010000289.1:0-8698 GCF_046539235.1 Coleofasciculus sp. | reverse complement strand
AACAAAACCCGCCCTCCCCACCAATAACGGAACAACAAAACCCGCCCTCCCCACCGATAAACGAACTCGGCACTTCCGCACCCCCAAACCCCAAACCCCAAACCCTGCCTACCTTTGACTTAGCTTGTCACCCCTTCAGCCCAAACATTTCCGATGTTGTGAGTTTCGCCAAAAAAACGGGAATCCTGAATCTAAGAAGGACAAAAGACAAAGCATGAGATTCCCCCAATGATGCAAAAACTGTCTACACCAAGAATCGAATACGGACAATCCCTACTGGGGCTACATCTAATCAGTCTCCTCATCGGGTACACCGTAGCCGGTTGGTTATTATCCCTTTATCAAGCCCCGGCGCTAATTTGGCTAGGAACCCAAGCCGTCACCGTACACTTAGCTTGGCGAGGCAAAAGCGCGATCGCATTAGCCATCACTTGGGTAGTTGGTGTTGTCTGGATCGGCACCCTAGCTAGGGCGTACCCCCCCAGCCTACGTTTCAATTTTCAACTGTTAGTCATTGCCTTATTTTTGATCTGGCTTTTAGGCATAATTCTAGCCTTTGGTGTAGCCTTTGCCAAACAACCGATACAAGCCACCGGATTGAAAAACACTCAAGCCTTTTGGTTTTTAGTCACCCTTGCTTTTAGTGGGTTAGCCGTCGGTCGAATTTTGGACATTATGGTTATACGTTAATTGTTGATCTAGCAACAAGCAGAAAGCCGAAGGATTATTACGGCTACCTTTTCGTATCAGCGATTCAATGTATCCTAACCTGAATAACACTGACTGAAGAGAAATGTAACTGACTGGTATGCTGGTGGGCAGTGCCCACCCTACAGGATATCCGGCTTGTAGTAAAAGCTTCAGCCCTATACTCTGTTGGGTTGAGCGAAGTCGAAACCCAACCTACAACCTCAAACGCCAGGAAATAACATTCCGAAACCTCAAGCTAAAAAACCGGGTAATCGTTTGAACCCGTTTTAACGGGTTTAAGCTTTAAGCCAGAACTTTAGTTCTCGGCTTCAATCTTTATCAAGGAGACAAAAACATGAAAACTTCAATCTTTATCAAGGAGACAAAAACATGAAAACTTCAACCTTACCGGGACAATCCCAGCAAAAAATACCCAACTATGCCGATCGCAAGCCCCAGTATTATATCGACAAAATGGAGCCAGAACTCCGGGCAAGTTTCACTACCCAACAACTTCAGGCAATATTTAATCTGTTAGATGAGGCAATTCCTAAGCCATCGCCCAAGATTGTCGATTTAAGATTTTTAGTCGATTTAATCGTCACCCGCTTCTATGTCGTGTTATTAGTCGGTAAAGATAGGCGAAGAAAACCCCGGCGTTACATCCCCAAAGGCGTAGCTAAAGTTGGCAATGTCATCGCGGCGATTATCCTACTGTTAGGCGTAAACCTGTTATTGAGTGCTAGTTTATTCCTATTCGCTTACTTACTCAAATCCTTAGTCGGCATCGATTTCTTTTCCGGCGATCGCCATCTTCCTGATCTAATTAAAAGCATTTTCCAGTAAGTAGGGGCGCAAAGACTTGCGCCCTTTTACCGCAGCAATGTGCGCCCGATTTCACCGTCAAATCTATTCCACAATTTTAGCTGTGTCAGTCCAGTCGTGGCATGGCACACCTAATTGGGTGGATTAGAATTACGCCCAGAAAAGTTAATAAATTAGGGGCTAAAGCCCCTACTACGAACCCAATTTATTCCACAATTTTAGCTGTGTCAATCCAGGAGTGCGAGCGCCTCGCTCGCTACTGAGTCGGGCTTTTGACTTAAGGGAGTAACTCCCTATCTTCTGCTCTTGGTTTTAATAATCCAAATTCCAACACCTGCCGGAAATAATTGACAATCACAAAAAATAAAAATCCTAACGATAGAAGGAGTTCGGCAAACTCTTGATCTCTTGAAATAACGAATCCCAATCCATCGGTATATTCAAGGATAACATAGATAACCAACGCTAAACTAAAAAATATAGCCAAAAACCAATTAGGGATTAAATAAGTGAGATAATGATAACCCCCTTGTTGCTTTTGTCGATGCGAACGAGACAAAAAAATAATCCCTAACAAACATAAGAAGCTAATCCCGATAATTCCTTCCCCCCAATAATCCTGAAACCAGACCAAATTATGAATCGTGAATTCTTTTTGAACATTGTAGGTTTCAAAGAAAGGGGGGAGTTCCCAGCCAAACAAGCGTTGACCCCAACTGACCTCTTCTAAGGCGACAAAAATAAAAAAGGCACTGTATAGATAGTACCCCCAGCCCAAAACGTTTTGACGTAGCCGGAAAAAATAACGACCAATCGGTATCGAAAATCCACCCGCTAGGAAATAAGCAATAACCGTGCCATATTCAATAAATCCCCCCTCATCCAAAATCATCCGATAGGAACGGCTTTCACCGAGGCGCAATTTGAGCAGTAGCAGAATAATCGTGGCGAATATGGGGAAAACTAAGAGAAACCGCTTCATTATTTCTCGCCCGGAAAACAGGGAAAAATGAACCAGCCTTTTAATCGCTTGGCTTTTTCCAAAAAGGAACAACAGGATACCTAAAATTAAAGCGCTGATATTACTCAAATTCCACGTCCAGCCTGGATAGGATTCTAAAAATGGAGAGATTTTAGCCAGTTGGGCAATGGCGGCACCGATGCCAAACAGCATAAACATGATGCTGATGACTCGACTAAAAATAGTGATGCGTTCTTCCAGCGCTTGGGTATTGGGATAGAGGCTCATCCTTGATGTTTCGCCAGTAAACGTTGATTGCTTTTCAAAGATTAACGTTTACAATATCACATTTGTTCCAACTAACCGTTATTATGGCTAAGTACCTGGACATAAATTCTGTCCGCTGTGCTAAGAAATGTTAACAAGCCTTAAATCCTTACTGTTCCCTGTTACACACCGAGCGTGTTACTGAGCGAAGTCGAAGTAAGTCGAAGTAAGTCGAAGTAAGTCGAAGTAAGTCGAAGTAAGTCGAGGTAAGCGATGCCCTGAGCTTGTCGAAGGGTCGAGGTGTTCCCCGTTCCCTAATCTCAACCATCAACTTTAACTTAGTCCGACTACTTATGTATAATATTCAGGCAGTTCAGGGGCAATGGATGGATTGAATTCTTCCTCCTCCACACAAGCAGAACGGTTTCGACGGCTTCAGAGTCAGTTGCGCGATCGCTGGTCTAGTATTGATCTGTTTGACCAGGACGATCGCGACATCTTGGTGGTACCGTCTGTTACCGTTGATCAGCGGGAACTGGCGAAGATTCCCGGTTTTCTGCACTATGAGGAACGGCTGTTATTTTCACTGATTCGCTTACGCAATCCCCGCACCCGCCTGATTTACGTAACGGCGGTACCGCTATCGCCGATAGTCATTGATTATTACTTGCAACTTTTACCCGGAATTCCCTTTTCTCACGCTCGTGAGCGTTTGATGCTCCTCTCCACCTATGACGCCTCACTCAAACCCCTGAGCCAAAAAATATTAGAACGTCCCCGCTTAATGGCGCGAATTCGTCAGGCGCTGCGTCCGCACAAGTCCTATATGGTTTGTTACAATTCCACCCAGCTTGAGCGAGAATTATCAGTAAAACTCAATCTACCGCTTCTCGCACCTGACCCAGATTTACTCTACTGGGGAACCAAGAGTGGGAGTCGGGAAATTTTTAAACTCAGTGGTATCCCCCATCCCGATGGTTGCGGAACGCTGTGGACGGTGGACGAGTTGGTAGAAGCGGCGGCTGTGTTGTGGGAACGTCATCCTAATTTAAAGCGGATGGTGATTAAACTCAATGAAGGCTTTTCTGGGGAAGGGAATGCGATTTTAGATTTGAGAAAAATTCCCGACGCGGCACCCGGAAAAGCGTCTCATGATCAACGGGTTGCCGCTATCCACGAAGATTTAGACCATTTAGGCTTTCAGGCAAGTAATGAAACCTGGACTCAGTTTTCCAGTCGCATCCCCGAATTAGGCGCGATTGTCGAGGTATTTATTGAAGGAGAGAATAAGCGATCGCCTAGTGTGCAAGGGTATATTACCCCAAATGGTGATGTGAAGATACTCTCCACCCATGATCAAATTTTAGGGGGTCCAGACGGTCAGATTTATCTAGGATGTCGATTTCCCGCCGATGCTGCCTATCGCTTACCCTTACAACAGATGGGAATTAAAGTAGGAGAAGCCTTGGCAGAAAAAGGTGCAATTGAACGGTATGGCGTGGATTTTGTTGCCGTTCACCAGCCGGAGAAGGGGGAGAATGTTTGGGATTTACAGGCGATCGAAATTAACTTACGCAAAGGGGGAACCACCCATCCGTTTATGTCGCTGCGGTATTTAACCAATGGTCATTACGACGCCTCAACGGGTTTATTTCACAGCCAGCAAGGTCGCGATAAATATTACATCGCTACCGATAATTTACAACGGGATCATTACCGAGGGTTAATGCCTAATGATCTGATGGATATTATCACCCATTATCGCCTACATTTTGATAGCAGTACCCGGACGGGGAATGTGTTTCATCTGATGGGTGCCCTCTCAGAGTTTGGCAAACTGGGATTAACCTGTATTGGCGACTCCCCTCCAGAAGCGGAGGCATTTTATAACCAGGTGATGCAAGTATTGGATCACGAAACCACAGGGATTGATAATGACCAGTTTTCTTATCCCTGTGAACCTATTTCCTGGTTCTCTAAGTGATATCGAATCCGCTTGATTGCACACAGATGCGGCTTTCCCGTAGTTAGGATGGTAATAAAAATGAGCTATCTCCTAGGGTTTGATTAATGACGACTACATCAGTTTCCAGATATGTCACTCGTAATCCAGACATTTTAAGCGGTGAACCGATTATCATCGGGACGCGCATATCGGTGCGAGTCATTGTCGGCTTATGGCGATTGGGTACTCCTCCTGAAGAAATTCCGGCTCAGTATCCCCAGCTTACCCTGGCTCAAGTCTTTGATGCCCTGAGCTTCTATTTAGATAACCAGGCTGAAATCAATGAGTATATTGAGCGAAATCGAATCCCAGACGATCTGATTCATCCCGCAGTTCGCAAAGCCTTAGAAGCGGAATGAAAATCTTTGCGTCACTCTACACAGATGAGGATATTGCTAATTTGGTTGCCACTATTCTCAGAGCTAGAGGTTTGGATGTCGTAACAACTCTTGATGCTGGGATGGCGGGTTGCTCTGATCAGCAACAATTGGCTTATGCTGCTGCACAAGAGCGATGTCTATTGACTCACAATCGAGTGGATTATGAAAGATTGCACCTGAGCTACATCGAAACCGGACAAAAACATTCAGGCATTATTGTCACACCTCAAAATAATGCTTATGAGATTGCTAAACGAGTCGGTATCATCCTGAATACTCTGACAGCCGATGAAGTTTTTAACCAGCTTTTGTATGTGTAACAATTACCAGAAATCCTGCAAAGATGAAGCTCGATAGCCAATACGATTGGATGCTGACCTTGATTAGGGTTAGTTTTGCGTGCCAATAGGACACGGTAGAGATCCCCCCAAACCCCCCTTAAAAAGGGGGGCTTACTTTGGGTTCATTTGAAAACAGCAAAGGCTCGATCAGGATAAAACCAATTCCTCAACCAAAGGTTGTACCGTTCCACCCCCACATACTACCCTTGGCATCAGCGAACTCAATATAAATTCGCTTAATCGGGACACCCAGCTTTTCACTAATCACCTGGCAAAAGTCTTGACTCATTGCCTGGGTTTGGGCTGGACTCATCGTGCCAATATTTTTGACTTCCATGTAGCAGGTTGGCTCAACAGTACCGCCAAATGTCATGGATACACCATCTTCAAAGGCCGTCATCACATAGGATTCAGGCTTGCCTACATGCTGGGCTAGTTTACCGGAAAGGATTTTCAGCAACCCTTCCACTAGCGTAGGTTCTAGATTACTGACAGATGATTGAACTTTAATCAGAGGCATAGGCTTATTGTTTCAACTTCATTAGAACTGAGATCTTGCAGCACTGGTAATAAATCCCCAGTTACCCGGTGGTTGGCAAGAGCAACAAATGATCATAGAAGGGTGGTGAGGTTTATAACTCTTGCCCACTCTACGTCAAATCAGCTTACCCTTAACTGCTGCCAGAGCTGAGTTAGAACCATTTGGGATATGGGACAATTGGCGTTCAGTCTCTAGCCACCATATTGCCAACCGGTGCTTTCGAGTAAAAGCGGTTCTCCTTCCCGGTGGATACCTGCGGCAATCACTTCCCCCACATAAACACTGTGATCTCCCTTTTCCACCGAATCGACTACTTTACATTCGATGTAACCGAGGGAGTCAGAGATAATCGGACAGCCTGTGGCTTCTCCTTCATAAAATTCCACATCCGCGAACTTATTCCCAACCCGGCTTTGGGGTTTAAAGAATTTCGCCGCCATGTCTTTTTGTCCACTTTCTAGGAAGCTGATGCTGAACACACCATTTTTTTTCAGCATTTCGTGAGAACCTGTCTCTCTCTTAATACAATTAACCACCAGTGGCGGTTCAAACGAAGACTGCATCAGCCAACTTACGGTGAAACCGTTTAAGTTATCATCATCTTTGACGCCGCAGATATACAGACCATGCGGAATCTTACGCAGCATCGTTTTTTTCGCTTGTTCGTCTAGCAAGGCATCCTCTCCCTAGTTGCACAGATATGGCATTCAGTTTACCAAGAGGTTAGGGGTTTTGGGTGCAGGGGAGAGTGTTGACCCTTCACGACCTTCGAGGGAACATGGTTTGTAGGGGCGGGTTTTACTACTATCGTTTCTTTTTGACCCCGATGTGACTAAACCCGCCCTGAGTGAGTGTTAAATTAACTTCCCCAGCTTTCAGACGCGCCATGGCACGTCTCTACATTACCCTCCCACAACAGACAAGCTAATGAGGACGCCAGGTTTTGCGAACTCGACCCAAAATCCCTTTGCCTGAGAAATTCCGCTTAAACTGCTTAAATTCACCCGCATCTAACCAGACACCGTGACACTGGGGGCATTTTTCATACCAGATACTATACCGGTCAATATCAATCATGCGAAACATCGTCGCGCCACAGCGAGGACAATACACATCGTCATCCACTTGATCAAATTGATGTCCCGTTTCTGGAACTCCAATGTCCAAACTCTCGGAGTCTTTAATCCGCTTGAGTTTTTCAGCTTCCAGAGAATCAAACCAAATTCCTTTGCAGTTGCAGCAGCGATCGATTTCTATGCCACCATGAGTGATAGACTCTAAGCTTGCACCACATTTAGGACAGACGCTTGGCTTCATAGTTGACTAGGGAACAGGGAACAGGCAATACAATCACTATACTCGCAGGGTTAATGATCGGAATTTTAACGCCATCGTTAGCCTGTTGGGTTTTGCTTACCCTCTACCCAACCTACCAACCCATTGAGGCGGGTTTAGTCAAGTTAGGGGTGTCTCCCCCAGCTTCCCCAGCTCCCCCAGCTCCCCCAGCTCCCCCAACTCCCCCAACTCCCCTATCTCCCCTCGCGGCGAAAGAGGTGGGAGTGTTCTGGATGGTAAAGGCGGGAACGTGTTCCTACTTTGGTATCTTGGCTAGATATTGTCTCTGGTAAAGACCAGGGTGTTTTTAAGGCGGGACTAATAATATAAAGTGTTGTCCGAATTAGATTTTCCTGGTGAGTCAGTGCTGCCATTTGCTCTAGAGGGACAAGCCACATTTTTTCATCTGACCAACTAATCCGGAAACAGACAGCAACCGGGGTATTTGCTGGATAATGTTGCATCAGTTTGGCTTGGGCGGCTTCTATATGACGAGCGCTTAGATAAAGACAAAGACTGGCTTGATGCGCGGCTAGGGATGCTAATTCTTCCGACTCAGGTACGGCTGAGGCTCGACCACTAATGCGCGTCAGGATAATGGTTTGTACCACGTCCGGCACAGTGAGTTCAACTCCTAGTTTAGCTGCTGCCGCTTGGTAAGCACTAATACCAGGAATCAGTTCAAAGGGAATTTCCGCCTCGGTAAGGGCTTGCATTTGCTCGTGAATGGCGCTGTATAGACTCAGATCACCCGAATGCAGACGAACGACTGATTTTTGCGATCGCACTCGTTCGATCATTAGGGGTAAGATGTCTTCTAGGGTTTTATTCCCAGTTCGGATAATTTCTGCATCAGGACGGGTTTCCTGCAAAATTTGTGATGGCACTAAGGAGTCGGCAAATAAAATAACATCTGCTTTTTGCAGAATTTTCACCGCTTTAACGGTTAATAACTCCGGATCTCCAGGACCGGCACCAATGATGTAGACGGCTGGCGCTAGGGAAGGGAGAGGGTTTTGAAGTTGAGTAGAGTCAGAACTTTGATACATATAAATTTCCGGAACAAGTTCATAGAGATAGGAAATAAGAAATGGTAGATGCACCCTGGTTCAGTCCTAGAGATTTTTTCTCTGGGACTTTTGTTATTTTTAGACGACTTTTCCGGATCAGGTTCATAGGGATAGGAAGAAAGAAATGGTAGATGCACCCTGATTCAGTCCTAGAGATTTTTTCTCTGGGGCTTTTGTTTTTTTAGGCAATTAGTCCGGATTGGGTTCATGGGGATAGGAAATAAGAAGTGGTAGATGCACCCTGGTTCAGTCCTAGAGATTTTTTCTCTGGGACTTTTGTTAT
>NZ_JBKHHI010000288.1:0-8738 GCF_046539235.1 Coleofasciculus sp. | reverse complement strand
AAGAAATCCCCCAACGTACTGATAGGATGCCAGTCCACTACCAACATCTTGCCATTGAAGCATTTGATCAGGGGCTAATTACTGAAGGGCGCTTCGCCAATTTTCTCAATGTTGATCGCCTTGAAGCCCGTCGCCTTGCCGAAGTATTGCGAGAGTAAGCTGTCATGCCTTTAAATTGGATATTAGTAGCGAGCAAGATGCTCGCTCTACGGCAAGGCTTTCGCCGTTATTGATATTAAGGTTTAAATGCCGAACAGCTTATTCCAGTGGAATGGTGGAGGAAGCGACTGATTTGGATTTACGCCAAGGGCAGGAATGAAATTCTATAATCCCGATCTATTGCTAAGCTGTTATTCATTTAAACCTGAATGTCAGAAACTGAAAAACCATTGTAATGCGTTTAGCGAAGCCATGCCGCAGGCTTTGCATCTTGCTCCCTACCCATTCCCAATTTAAATGCGTGACAGCTTACTACCCTAACTGGACGTCTAAGAATACCGGATTTGCAGCAGTAGTCTATCTGCTTTAACGGGGGAAATGACTCGGTGGATGCAGGAAGGATCTTGAACAAAACCAAATCCACTTTCTCCTTCAATGATCAGTTTATTTTCTTGTCCGTAATAATTAAGCACAGCATTGTCGGACTGACGACCCGCAGAAAAAGTCATGTAAAGCGGCTTTTTATGATGAGAGCCTTTAATCATAACATGAGCGCCCGAATCAGCATTCACATCGGTGATATAAAAATAGGCAGTCATGAAGTTGTACCCAGCGATATCATAGTGAAAATTTGTGGGTGGATAACTCTGTCTAATTTCTGACTCGGACAGATCGGAAACTAAACTCCAAGTCAGATGCTGGGTAATTTGGTTGGGCCAATACCCCAGATAGTTCTTAACGATTTGCAACAGCAGAGGATCTTGGGTAATTTTTTGAATGGCTTCACAATCCATTACATCACGCACCAAGGCACGCAGTACTGGATGCTCACCTCGCCTGCGACCATTTCTAATTACCTCTTCGATGAAAAACTCGTCGTCAGACTCAGGTTCAATACAAGCTGTTTGAATGGCATATTGATAGATTTCTTTTACCATTGACGGCGATAAATGCAGACCAAATCCTACTCCTTCATGACAGAGTTGTTGGACACATCTATCTAGGGAAACACCGTCAAACATTGAATCGGAAGCAATCTTCAGGCGTTTTTTATAGAAATCGGGATTTCGGCGCTGTCGCCTAGCTTGGAGAAGACTATATATTCTCCGACAGATGAGGAAACGACCAAACCGCTGTGTAAAGTCTCCTTGGGTTAACCGCTTGATCGGGTTTGAGGCTGAACTTAAGCGTCCTTTTGAACGTTCTAATGTGATACTTTTCATGACAATTCTCAAGACACTTGGCTACATCTACTACTCTCATCATTACTTTTGGGGATCAGGAGTGTCACACCCAGTTTGAGATCAGTAATTTACGCCGCGAAACTGATCCGTTATTTCTTTTAGGGAGAATTGTACTGGCGATATCCAAGAGGGTGGCGGAATAGATTTGACGGTTCAATCGAAGCTAAAACAAGCCAAGAACTCAAGTTCTTGGCTTATAGCTAAAGTCCATTAAAATGGACTAATACCAAATTCGGGTTAGCTACCCCCCTTATAACCTAGTCCGCGCAGGCGGACTTTGTTTGTGTAGCAGCGATTTCAATCGCCGTGGCTCAAGTTCTTTGCTAATACCAAATTCGGGTTAGCTTTGTTTGTGTAGATTTTGTGAAAACGATGAAACCTGGGCTTCCAACTCATCGCACGCTTCACGCACCAACCGCAACCCTTCCTCTTTTTCTAGTTGAGCGCCTGCGGGAACAAACTCTTGCATAATTTCCGCCTCTGTTGTTTGATATTCACCCCAATCTGATTTCAACTTTTCTAGGTAATTAATTCCCTCACTACCATCTTGAATCGCAAACTCTAAAATAGAATCCAGATAAGCCGTAACCTTAGAACTCCTCACTCCCTCCGTCACAGCGGCAAATAACAATTCACCATTGAGATAGTCAAAGTCTGGTACAACTAGCCAATCACCGCGTAACTCAAAGGTATGAACGCCTTGAGCAGGTCTAACCCTTATTCCTTCCTGTCTGACTCGCTTAGCTGCATTGTAAGCTAATCTCATAATTGTGAAAATTACGTCTGGATAATTACTATCAATTCCTCGCAATTCGACGGTTCCCAATGCATTGAGTCGCACCGGATTCCAACCGGATTTAAGTAAATTTCCGCCGCCTTCAGTAAACAACTTCCGCTCAACTCCAGCATTATCCATCGCGGTTAGCCATGCATAATAGCGTTCAAATTGCAACTCAACTAAATGTTCCACAGAATCCGCATACGGCATTAAACCGCCGACAGATTGTAAGTTAGTATAAACGCCTTCCCAGCCAAATCGGTCACTCCCGCGATAGCGGACAATGTGATAGGCTAATCCCGTGGCTTCTCCTTCATAAAAGGGACAGGCGCGTCCCAAGGCGATGAGGGCGGAATCTAAGGCTGTGGCTAAATTATAAATATTAATCAGTTCTTCGCGTTCGGCGGCGCTGCTGTTGTAAGAGACACCAACACGGGAATCAATCACTCCTGGCGGTACTTCTAAATGGATATGGGTTCCTGTACATTTACCCGCATTCAAAAATCGGTCATAGCCAACGGTGCGAACTTGGACATGATAGCTTAATTTATCCCGAATGACGGGAATTAAATGTAAGGGATAACTGGATAGGGGATAAAGCCGCAAATGCATCTTTTTCGCCACCTGTAATCCGAGTTGTAAGTTTTTTAGATAGGCTGTGGCTAATTCGGTGGGCGTATGGGCGGGAGGGGTATTGATTTCGATCATTCCCTTCACCCATTCCGGCATAAAGTAATCGGGATTTAAACCAATGGCTTCGGCTTCTTGACGACAATTTTGCAAGAATTCATCGGCACGATTGGAAAATTTTCCTGTTTCGTCTACGAGGAAAAATTCTTGTTCTAAACCGATGCGACGCTGGGCTAGTTTCATAGTGTTAACGGTTGCTTAGTGTTATAGCGGTTTGCAGTCAGATCCCCGACTTCTTAGAGAAGTCGGGGATCTTGGGTATCGTTGGGCAGATATGTTATTATCAATGGCGAAACGACATACCCTAAACCCGCCCCTACTTTCCTCACAATCAAACCTCCACCACGGCTTGCTGATATACCTGTTGTGTCACCTGAACTAACCGTTGCATGGCGGTTTCTAATTCGCGATCGCTGGCGGTTAAACTAATCCGAATACACTGATGCTGGTGTTCCCAGGTGTCCCGTAATCCAGGAAAGAAGGTGTTTCCGGGAACCACGATTACCCCCACCTGCTTTAACTGTTGATAAAACTCCCAATCAGTTATCGGTAAATCCTTGAACCACAACCAGGCAAAAATAGCGCCTTCACCGCGATGTAAAAACCACGGTAAATCTTTGGGCATAAATTGGTTCAGCGCTGTTTCTAATACGGTAAACTTGTGCTGATAATAGGGACGAATTACATTAACGGAAATCTCAGCCAATGCGCCAGAATTAATCGCCTGTGCAGCGATTGCTTGTCCGTAACGGGAGGAATGGATGCAGAGATTCGTCTGAAAGGATTCTAAAATGCCAATCATATCCGGATCACCAATAGCGACGCCAATCCGTTCTCCGGGTAGTCCGGCTTTGGATAAACTCAAACAATGGATTATATTATCACCAAAGATGGGCGTCATTTCGGTAAAGTTTAATGCCGGAAATGGGGGGGCATAGGCGGAGTCAATGAATACTGGGATATGATTAGGTGCAGCGAGTTCGGCAATTTTTAGCACCTCGTTATCGGTGAGAACATTCCCTGTGGGATTACAGGGGCGAGAAAATATGACACATCCGGTATCTTGGGTAATTTTCAATTGACTGAAGTCGGGACGATATTTGTAGCGATGCGCCGCTTCATCAATATCCAGGCTGGGTTTGTAGGTGATTAGGGCTTCTGGGGTTAAGCTGACACCACCATACCCGGTATAATCGGGACTCAGGGGGAGAACGATTTGTTTTAACTCCCCGGCTTGGGTATAACCGCCAAAGGCATTTGCGCCATAGAAGTAAATGGATTGAGAACCGGGAGTAATTAAGATATTCCGTTGAGTTAGGCTTAAGCCATAACGCTGATTGAAATCTTGTGCGATCGCGTCAATCAAGGGCTGGTATCCTTGAGATGACCCATAACGGCAAACTACCTCTCCGTAGTCGGGACTAGCCAAGAGTTGGGCGGTACAGTCTCGCCACAGTTGTTCCACCTCTGGCAAAATTACCGGATTTCCCGCACTAAGATTAATGAACTCCTGTCCCTGACCTAATCGTAACGTTTCAATAATATCCTTCATAATAGCCCGGACGCCCGTCAGGTTGGACATCTGAGTACCAAATTGAGTGAGAGACGGTTCCATCATGCGCGATCGCTCTTATCACAGAGGTTAACTTACTTTGCCGCGAATTGAGTCAAATTTGCTGATTCGCTGGGGGCTTTACTTATTTAACCGCAAATTTCCCAACCCGACTCCCCTCGTTGCCCGTCCTTTTCTCAACTGGAGAGCGTACTATAGGTAAGGTAAACGCATAGACTGGGAGAACAACCACGGCTTACACACGCCCCCTCGCTCGACTGATCGAGCAACTACAACGCTTACCTGGAGTCGGTCCCAAAACCGCTCAACGATTGGCATTACATATTATTAAGCGCTCAGAGGATGAAGTCAAAGCCCTGGCGCAGGCTTTAGTTGAGGCGAAAAAGCAAATTGGCTTATGTCAGGTTTGCTTTCACTTGTCGGCTGAATCGGTTTGTGATATCTGTCGTAACCCGAATCGGGATAAAACAACGCTTTGTGTGGTGGCGGATTCCCGTGATGTGATTGCGTTGGAGAAAACACGGGAGTATCGGGGGAATTATCATGTTCTTGGTGGGGTGATTTCTCCCATGGATGGAATTGGACCGGAACAATTGCACGTTGAACAACTGGTGCGCCGCGTTAGCCAGCAAAAGATTCAAGAGGTAATTTTAGCGATTAGTCCGAGTGTGGAAGGGGAGACGACGACGCTGTATGTTGGTCAACTGTTGAAACCGTTTACAAAGGTGACTCGCATTGCTTTTGGTTTACCCATGGGTGGGGATTTAGAATATGCGGATGAGGTGACATTAGCACGGGCGTTGGAAGGGCGGCGAGAGTTGGATTAGTTATTTGTTATTTGTCATTTGTCATTTGTCATTTGTCATTTGTCATTTGTCATTTGTCATTTGTTGATTGGTAATCCTCTTCCCCAGCTCCCAGACGCGCCATAGCACGTCTCTACATCAAGACGCGCCATGGCACGTCTCTACATCACTCCCCCAGCTTCCCCGCTGCCTTCCGCCCTTTGCATGCCAAGATCCTTCATCGAGTCACTTCGATATAAATATGCTCTAAGCGTACAGGTTGGCGAGTAATTGAATCTAGGGAAATGCCCTCAAATCGCTCAATTATTTCTTTTAAATCTAACGCTTCGGGTAACCAAAAGGCTAAATCATTCCCGTAGCGTCGATGGGTGAAACCGAGTTCTGTCGCCCGCGCGATCGCACGTTCCTCTTCTTGTGTTTGTATTATCACAATCTCTTGGGCGGGAATCCTTTGGCGCAGGGTATCTAAACTCCCTTCGGCGACAATTTGTCCGCCTTTGAGAATGCCAATCCGCTGACACAGGCGTTCGGCTTCGTCTAATAAATGAGTAGTTAACAAAATTGTTAATCCTTGACGTTGGAGACGACGAATCAAGTCCCAAACTTCATACCGGGCTTCGATATCTAAACCTGTTGTGGGTTCGTCTAAAATGACCAGTTTCGGCTGATGAACTAGGGCGACGGCTATATTTAAGCGTCGCTGCATTCCGCCACTTAAGGTTTCAACGGGACTTTGGGCGCGATCGCATAGGTTAACGGCGTCTAAACAGGTGTGAACTTGTTGTTGTCGTTGTCGCTTGCTTAAGCCATAGATGCGGGCAAAAAAATGCAGGTTTTCGGCACAGGTTAAGGTTTTATAGAGTAAGTTTTCCTGGGGGGCAATTCCGATTAGGGTTTTGGTGGCATCGGAGACGGGTTGGTGATTAATGGTGATTGTGCCACTGTCGGCTTTGAGTAAGTTACAGATACTATTAATTGTGGTGGTTTTTCCGGCACCATTGGGTCCAAGTAATCCGTAAATTTCTCCGGGGTGGATATGTAAGGTGAGATTTTGTAGAACGTGGCGATCGCCGTAGGATTTACAGAGGTTTTCGATATGCAGCACAATGGGGAACGGGGAATAGGGAACAGGGAACGGGGAATAGGGAACAGCGCACGTTGGTAAAGGGCGCACGTCAGTCATTGGTGTCAACTTAAAACTTTGTATAACTAACGCTCAAAGTTTAGATCCCCCTAAATCCCCCTTCAAAAGCAGGGGGTTTTCAAAGTCCGGGGGAATCTTTAAAAGAAAAGTGAACTTTTCCCGGTAAAATTAAGAAAAGCTCACTTTTTTCAATTTCAAAAAAATCATGCTTACTAGCATAATTGAAGAATTCAAAAAAGTCAAGGATTTTCGCAACAAGCGAGGCAAACGGCACGAATTATGGGTAGTTTTATCTATTATTTTTTTGGGTCTGATGACGGGGAATGTCAATTATAAGCAGATCGCAAGATTTAGCCATGACCAAAAAGAAACCCTAATACAATGGCTAGGAATATGTCCAGAAAAATTACCATCTTATAGTACAATAAGAAGAGTGATGATCGGCATTGAAACCCTAGAGATAAAAGCCATATTTGAAAATTTTGTCGAGCAACATTATTGGAAAAAAGAGGGGACGGATTGGATTGCTATTGATGGAAAAACTTTGAAAAATACTTTAACCAATTATGAAATTGTCAAAACGTTAAAAGACAAGCCAAACCTGGAAATGACGAATCGGCAATAGATTCAGGTTTTTTGTAGCTATGAATTAAGCAAATAGTTGAGCTTAAAAATATTTTTGAATAGAGAGAGTTAAACCGGGCAAAAAAAACGGTTTTGATCAGCAAATATTTTGCTTTTATTGTGGTATATTTTTTGAAAATGAAAACCCCCTGCTTTCAAAGGGGGGCAAGGGGGGATGGAAAAAAGGTTAGGGAATGAGGGTGAAATTTTGAGTTTTCACGGCATATATATAATTTTGACCTAACGCGCTGAAGAGTCTGGTATGGCACATAAATGTGTAGGGGCGGGTTTTACTACTCTCTTTGCGGTTGCACCCAGATGTGACTAAACCCGCCCCGATTCGTCGGTTTCGTGAGTGTATTTGACAAGTCAGATTACCGTGAGGGTACACAACCAAAAAGGTTACCACTATCGGTTTTCACCTTAAGTAAAACCAAAGCTTCATACATTTCCCCTACCCTCGCTTATAACCGTAGTACCAACGACTCGTCCTATTCCCCACATTTTTTACCGTATGAGATTCTTTTGCCGGAATCAGCACTTCCTCTCCGACTTGGGGACGAAATGTTTTCCCTTGAAACGATAACTCAATGTCCCCTTCCAAAAGCATCACCAGTTCATCCGTATCGTGGACATAATCTGCCCACACCTGTCCCGGCGAATCTATCCAAATCCCACAACTAAAGCCTCGGTTTTGCCAGTCGTTTTTAACGGTAGAATAGTCCATGGTGAACTGAAACAGCTAAAATTGTCGAATAGATTGAGTTCTTAGTAGGGAACCTTAGCCCTCTCAAGCTAGGCGTTAAAGCACTAAAGTGCTTACTACAAACAAAGGTTTATTTTAGTTGTGCCAAGCCAGTAGGTTGGGTTGACGCAAGGAAACCCAACAGAATCTAGGGTTAGCATCCCTTACTACAAGCCGGACACGTCTCTACAGGATTGGCTCTTCCACAGAGACAGATTTCACATCTACCGTCGTTTCTGGTGTGGTACTGGTTTCTTCGGTGACGATTCCCGCTTGGCGAGATTTAGCCAAATCAATCAACCACTGCGACATCTCAGACACCAGCAGCGTCAGCACGACAACATCATCAATTTGCCCGACAATCGGAATCAAATCTGGGGCGATATCAATGGGACTAAACACGTAAAGGAGAGTCCCTAAGACTATCCACCAACGGTATTTAGGATTGCGAACCGCGTTACGATACCAGTTATAAATGGATTGGATTGAAAAATTATTCATCAGTTTTCCCCGACAGCTACCTTTCATCTTGCCAAATTCATCCCGGAACCTCTATGGGGATAACCCATCCGTTCAGGTGCAGAACTTACACCTGCTGACGTGAGGGGGAGAGTTTGATGGGACTGGGATTTGCTGGGGATGAGGGGAATCGCGCTTTGTTACTGTTTAACCTCATCACACAGAAACTTATCGCTATCTGGAGCGTTGTACTTCAAATAATCCCCAACCCAAGCACAAGCTCTGTGCATGAGTGCATCTAGGGTTAAATCCTCTAAATTCCACAGCTTCACTGTTTTATAATTACTAGCAGAAGCAATCGTCTTTCCATCTGGGCTGAACACTACGCTCCAGACTGTTTCTTCATGACCAGAAAGGGTGTGGAGAAGTTCACCTTCTCGATTCCACAACCTGAGTGTTCCATCCCCACTAGCAGAAGCAATCGTCTTTCCATCTGGGCTGAACACTACGCTATAG
>NZ_JBKHHI010000287.1:0-8745 GCF_046539235.1 Coleofasciculus sp. | reverse complement strand
CGCGATCGCACCTCAACATCGGTGACGAGAAAGATATGAACACAAAGGCTATATTGAAGGCTCTAACCAGCTAATCTGTTATCGAACAGATGAGCAAACAGTTAGAGATTAAGTCGGGGAATCTGACTCATCTGTTAATGTCTCAATCAACAAATCCATTTGCTGTTGTCGCTGTTGCAGAAAGGCTTCACATTGACGCAAATACTCGACAGCCGAGGCAAATTGGTCAAATACCTCAGCTAATTCCAGTTCCCCTCGCTCGATTTGCTCGATAATCGTCTCAACCTGAGCCACTGTCGCCTCATAGTTCCAAGACGGCGGGAGGGAGGGCTCAGCCGGGTGGGTACGAGAGGATGCGATCGGATCAACCATGAAAATCTAAAGTGTCGGTCTCATAATAAACTTAAGGATAGCCTGGAATCCGGCACCAAACGTTAAAATAATCCCGGTCAATATTTTTTCCCGAACCGGGAAAGTAAACCTGGAAAGCCGCTAAGAGGTACAATGCCTAAGACTTACACCGTCGAAATCAATCACCAAGGTACAACCTACACGATAGAAGTCCCAGAGGATAAACAAATTCTTCGGGCTGCTGAAGACCAAGGTATAGACTTACCCAATGCCTGTAATGCTGGCGTTTGTACAACCTGTGCCGCTAAAATCATTGAGGGTTCTGTTGATCAAAGCGAAGGGATGGGACTTGGACCCGAATTGCAAGAGGAAGGGTATGTCTTGCTTTGTATCGCCTTACCGCGATCTAACCTGAAAGTTGAATCGGGTAAGGAAGACGAGGTTTACGATCGCCAATTCGGTCAACCGTCTTGAGTCAGCATGGTGTTGGGGCGCAACCTACTTGTGTTGACATGCACCCAGCATTTGTACCCCTTGACAATCATTTACTGTAATTTACCCCACTCAGAAAATGACAACTCACTTCATTACTGCCGAAATTGACCTCCAGGAGTCACCAAAACAACTCCATCAAGCGATTGAGACACAACTGCAAAAACAGGGAGAACCCCTGCGTTGGGCGGTTACATCTGTGGATACTCAGGCGCAAAAAGCTCAGGTTGAAGCAATTGTCACCAAGACTAATTCTCAAGCGTCCACCCCTTAATCATTGTGCGTCCTTACACCGTTGTTTTAATCATTCCCACAGGAATTGGCGCATCCATTGGTGGCTATGCAGGAGACGCTTTACCCGTCGCCAGAGCGATCGCCCAAATCTGCGATCGCCTAATTACTCATCCTAATGTCCTCAATGGCGCTCAACTCTATTGGAATTTGCCCAACGCCCTCTATGTCGAAGGCTATGGGCTTGACAAATTTGCCGCCGGATGCTGGGGATTACAACCTGTGCATCAAAATCGGGTGGGATTAATTCTCGACCAAGGGATTGAACCGGATCTACGTTTGCGCCATCTGCAAGCGGCTGATGCCACCAGAGCCACGTTAGGACTGAATCTGACCGACTACGTAATCACCGACGCGCCCCTGAATGTGGAACTGCGGACAGCACCATCGGGGGCGAGTTGGGGTACAATAGGCAATCCGGATAGTTTGTTGCGATCGGCTGAAGTGCTGATTCAACAGGCAAAGGCAGACGCGATCGCAGTAGTGGCTCGTTTTCCCGATGATCTGGGCAGCGAAGCCCTAGAAGCATACCGACAGGGACAAGGAGTAGACCCTCTGGCGGGTGCAGAAGCCGTGATCTCTCACCTAATCGTGCGAACCTTCAAAGTCCCTTGCGCCCACGCCCCAGCCTTAATGCCCCTTCCCCTAGAACCCAACCTGTCGCCGCGATCGGCAGCCGAGGAATTAGGCTATACTTTTCTACCCTGTGTACTGGTGGGGTTAAGTCGCGCCCCGCAATTTCAGGTGACGCCGCATCAGCCGGGAGCAATTTGGGCAGAGGATGTGGATGCGGTGGTTATTCCCGCTAATGCCTGTGGTGGTAGTGCCTTGTTAAGCTTAAGTCAGTTACGGACTCAAATTATTGCCGTTGAGGATAACCAAACCTCAATGCAAGTGCCTCCAGAACCTTTGGCAATCAAAGCTGTACGAGTACACTCGTATTTAGAGGCACTGGGTATGTTAGTGACCCATCGCGCTGGAATTAGTGCTGATGCTCTGAGTCCCTCTGTGTCGTCTATGCGTAGCTTATCTATATATTAGTGACTAAACAGCATCCCGATAATCCTGACTTTGAATCCCTAACCCGCACCCAAGTATTAGTTGCCATGGGGATAACGGCGGTTGTTTTGCTCGTCGTGGCTAAACTCTGGCTGAGATTTGGGTCAGTGGAATTGTTATCCCTAGACTTTACTATAGAAGGATTACTCATCGGATTAGGTATAGGCGTGGGAATTACCGCGATGAGTAGTGTAGTCTATCGCCTCTGGTCAGCTTACCGTAAAAGTGCTGACGTTTACCTCAATTTGGTTTTAAAGCCGTTGGTATTACCGGATCTGATTTGGTTGGGGTTACTTCCGGGTATGAGTGAAGAGTTGCTGTTTCGGGGAGTGATGTTACCCGCCATTGGTTTGAACGCCCTGGGTGTGATTATTTCTAGCTTGGTGTTTGGCGTTTTACATTTGAGTGGTTCCCAACAGTGGCCCTATGTGGTTTGGGCAACGATTGTAGGATTGTTACTGGGGTTTAGTGCTGTCGGTACAGGGAATTTGCTGGTTCCGATTGTGGCTCATGTGGCGACCAATTGGCTGTCTAGTTTCCTTTGGAAGTTGGCACATCGAGAGGCTGAAGCATAGATCCTTAGATCCCTGACTTCTTGAAATAGTAAGGGATCTTGCTCTCTAGGACGCTCTATTGAACTCAAATATAAAGCGTCGATGAAGCTAATGGAGAATTCCATCAATGACTTTGATATAAATTTACCTTATATAAAACTGCTACTTTAGTTACAAGTGTTTTACATCGCGAAACATATAGAAATATAGTCGAGGGAATCCGATCAGAAACTTTAGTAATTCACAGGGAAGTAATTAGGCACAAGTGACTGGCAAGTCAGTGAGAGTAACGCTTCTACTCCCGATTAAAGATTAATTAAATGTAAACGAGTATTTACATCCATAAAATATTACAAACATTAACTCGATAAAGTCTTGATAAAGACTTGACTTTTTTGCACTTTTTCTTGGAGAAGTTCGTTATTATTGCTCATGTAAGGAAAAAACAGGTAAGCCAAAGGTATCTGCTCACTCAAGACAGAAAATTTAGTTTTTATTCCCGATAAGCTTTTTTGTCCTAACCGAGCCACCTATAGCTGACTGTCTTCTCCAACGAGGGTATAAATTGAATTCAGCCATCTAATAGAAAGCCAGACAATCCTCGTCTTGCTTGACTAATAACAAGAATGGAGATGTCTAGCTGATCGGTAATTTCAAATTATCTTAACTATTAGTGTAACACTAAATTCACTAATTGGCGATCGGCTTTTCGTTGGCTTTTCAGATCTTTGTTGTGGTTGAGTTCTCACCCTCAACGGACTTGCTCGAAGTGGGGAAAGAAAGGGAAATCCTAGACAACCCTTTGCAAGTCTGATGTTCACCCAACAATGATCACGAGGTTTAGAGTCATGAAATGCTTTTCTTCAATCGCTACAGTAGGAACAACTCTTGTTGCTTTAGGAACTGTAATGGCTTGCGGCAATGGGGCGTTAGCCGATCCCCTCAACGACCGACCTGTTAGCCCTCTGGGTGATAATGGTACAGAAGATACACTTCAGGAAGTCTTAGATAGTATTACAGAATCAGGTAAAATTGATGCTGTCAACGATCAGAAACCGTTCGCGCTGTTTAAAAACACTTCAGGCAGTGGATTAAAAGGAACTCTGGTCGCTGAAATAGCTGGTTTTGATGATATCAACGTCTTTGGTCTATATAGTGCCGATGATATAACCAATAAAGCGCCAATTTTCCAGGGTAGTAATAAACCATTTGATCGAGTCTCGCTTGACTTCTATAACGATGGCACAGTCAAAATGACAGGTGCAACTGACCCAATTGGGACTGGCTTTAATGGGGCATTTGGTTTTTATCTAGATACTCCCAACGACATTTTCTACACTGAGGATAGTCATAATAAAAATAATGATCCCCAGGCTTTGGTTTACCAAGGTGATAATGACACTGTTCTCCAAATTGGCAATTTTCAAGCCGGAAAATTCGTGGATACTGAGTTCATCGTTGCTTTCGAGGATAAGCCTTTCAGTAGTGCTGACAAAGATTTCAATGACATGGTTGTCCATGTCGCCGGTGTTGAGCCAGTTCCAGAACCCATGACTATTTTAGGTTCTACTCTAGCTCTAGGATTTGGTGGTTTGTTCAAACGGCAAATGTCAAAACGGCAAAAGAACTAGCTGTTAGCTGGTAGGGGCGGGTTTACCGAATAATCGGGTTTTGCCAAGACGATGGCAATAAACCCGCTCCGATCACGGTTTATAGTTGGTAATGCTGGGATTTTTAGCGCCCAAGCGCAACTCCGAGCTGGGCGATCGCTTGGGGTAAAATGCGATGTTCCTGAACTTGAATCCGGGCGTGTAGCGTCTCTGGTGTGTCATCAGGAAACACAGGAACGGCGGCTTGAATTAAAATCGGTCCACTATCGACTTCTGGACTAACTAAGTGAACTGTACATCCGGTAATTTTGACACCTGCGGCTAAGGCTTCTGCTTCGGCGTGAATGCCTTTGAAACTGGGTAAGAGACTAGGATGAAGGTTGAGGATGCGATCGCGAAATGTATCAATCAAGACTGGTGTGACAATTCTCATCCAACCCGCCATAACCACGAGTTCAACTTGATACTGTCTCAATGTCTGGACAATTTGAGCATCGAGGGCTTCCCGTTTTTTGTAATCCCGGTGATTATGGAGAACGGTGGGAATGCCGAATTTTTCGGCTCTGGCGAGAGCTTTGATACCGGGATTATTATAGATCATCACTTGAATTTGGGCATGGAGTTGCCCATCTGCGATCGCTTGGGCGATGGCTTCAAAGTTGCTACCACTCCCCGATACCATAATTCCTAGTTTTACAGGAGGCGTATCTGGGGCTGGTTTAGGAGTAACTGCTGGGGAAATAAGACTAGGGGTTGTATTCGGCGCTGGGGTATTGCTGGTCATAGAACTACAGGAATTACCAAGAGTATCATAATTGTTGGGTGGCGTCTGCCCGATACAGTATTGCCTCAAGATACGATACGCTGTACTAGAATAGCCAAACCATCACCCTCCTGCCTCAGCTAGCCATGACTCAATCGACTGACTTCCTGACGCACCTCAATCCCTCTCAACGTCGCGCCGTCGAACATTTCTGCGGTCCCTTGCTGGTTGTGGCGGGGGCGGGTTCGGGTAAGACGAGGGCGTTAACCTATCGCATCGCCAATCTGATTCTCACCCATAAAGTCGATCCCGAAAACATTTTAGCGGTTACGTTCACCAATAAAGCCGCACGGGAGATGAAATCCCGGATTGAAACCCTATTCGCCCAGCAACTGGCTGTCCAAACGCGAGGTCAGCGTTTAGAATTACTCCCAGAACTTGAACAAACTCAGTTGCGATCGCGGGTCTACAAAAAATACATCAAACCTCTGTGGATTGGTACGTTTCACAGCCTGTTTGCTCGGATTCTCCGCTATGACATCAATAAATATACCGATGAAAAAGGACGCCAATGGAAGCGTAATTTTTCCATCTTTGACGAATCCGACGCCCAAACGCTGGTAAAAACCATCGTCACCAAACAATTAAATCTAGACGATAAAAAATTTAATCCTCGTACCATTCGCTACGCGATTAGCAACGCCAAAAACTTAGGCTTATCACCCCAAGCCTTTGAAAAAGAGCAATCTGGTTATAAAGGGCGACTCTATGCTGAAGTTTATCACCATTATCAAGACCAGTTAGCCGCCAACAATGCCCTGGACTTCGATGATCTAATTTTAGTCCCCGTAAAACTCTTCCAACAAAACGAATCCGTTCTGGGATATTGGCACAATCAATTTCGCCATATTTTAGTGGATGAATATCAAGATACAAACCGGATTCAGTACGAACTGATACACCTATTAACCACAAACGGCGAAACTGAAAAAACGCAATGGGATTGGCGCGATCGTTCGGTGTTTGTAGTCGGTGATGCCGATCAGTGTTTTCCTCCTGGAACTAAGGTTTTAACCCCCGCCGGCGAGAAAGCCATTGAAACCTTGAACGTGGGAGATCAGGTTCTCTCACCAACCGGACAAAAACAACTTTACCCCCATCAAATCACGCATATCAAAAAAGGATACTTTTGTGGGTCTCTCTGGTCAATTCGTGCGGGTGAACAGGTATTACGTGGAACGCCTCATCATATTGTTCTTGCCAGAATGACACCCATTGAAGGGCATTATTATGTGTATCTGATGTATCGAGCCGATCGCGGCTATCGCATCGGCATCACTAAAAGTTTACGTCACAACGATTATCGATGTGATGAACTCGGCTTTAAAGTTCGTATTGCCCAAGAAAATGGGGATAAGCTTTGGGTACTGAAAACTACAACGTCTTATGAAGAAGCAGCTTACTATGAAGCCTATTATGCAGCTAAATATGGGTTGCCAACGCTAGTATTTCATGGTAAAGGTAGGCAAATGCGCCTGAATGATGAGTGGATTTTTCGCCTATACCAAGAAATTGATACCATCACCAATGCTCACCGATTAATGCAGGATCTCTGGCTGCATCCTGACTTTCCCCACTACCGTCCTCAGAATGGCTTACGACGACAGACATTAAATTTGGTTATGTTTGGCACACCTCGGTTAGACAATAAAAAATCGGCGAGTTATCACCGCATCCAATGGTGTTCTAATCGTCGTGATATTGCGACCAACTTAGAAGCGGCTGGCTTTTCCATTCGTTCTGGGAAAAATAGCCGAGGGTATCGGGTTGAAACAGCGAGAGTTTCATACAAAGAAGCGGTGAGTATGGCGCATTCTATTGCCGATGCAGGTCAACTGGAAATTCAACGCAAAGCATTAATCAATGGCACAAGTTATTATTTTATGCCTTTATCTCATCTCCACCCCGGAATGAAAGTGCTAGTCGAGGTGGATGATACCTTAACAGAGGTGGAAATTGAGCAAGTTTGGCAAGATGAGTATGAGGGAGACGTGTATGACTTAGAAGTTGATGTGGCTCATACTTATATAGCGAATCGTATGCTAGTCCATAACTCAATTTATTCCTTTAGGATGGCAGATTTCACCATATTACTGGGATTTCAGCAAGACTTTGGTGATGGGTTGTCGGATGAAACAACTCGCACCATGGTGAAATTAGAGGAAAACTATCGATCGCGCGAAAATATTCTCCAAGCGGCTAATTATTTAATTGAACAGAATACCCAGCGAATTGACAAAATTCTCAGACCCACACGCGGTTTAGGGGAAGTCATTTATTGTCATCAAGCCGACGATGAGTTAGAAGAGGCTCATTTTGTAGTTCAACAAATTCTGAAACTGAATCAACAAAACCCAGAATTAGGCTGGGGTAGTTTTGCCATTCTTTATCGGACGAATGCCCAATCTCGCCCGTTAGAAGACGCGCTGCGCGGTCGAGTGCCTTATGTGATTATCGGCGGATTGAAGTTCTACGATCGCAAAGAGATTAAAGATGCCTTAGCGTATCTAAGAACGATTGCCAATCCCAGCGATACCGTCAGTTTACTGCGGATTATTAACACACCACGACGAGGTATTGGTAAAGCCACGATTGATAATTTAGTGCTGGCGGCTCAAGAATTGGGAATTCCCCTCTGGCAAATTATCCAGGATGAAACCTCGGTCAATACCATTGCTGGACGTTCGGCTAAAGCCGTTAATCGGTTTGCCCAGTTGATTAAGCAGTGCCAAGATAATACGGAAAACTTAGAAGCAGTAGAAATTATTAAGTTTATCATGGAGGAATCGGGATATGTTGATGACCTAAAAAATCAAGGCACAGACGAAGCTGAAAACCGATTGGCAAATATCCATGAACTCTATAACGCTGTCGTTCAATTCCAAGAAGAAAATGAAGATACCAGCCTAGAAGGATTTCTGGCAAATGCGTCGCTGGCGTCTGACTTAGATAATCTAGAAGACGGACAACAAGCGGTATCCTTAATGACACTGCACTCGGCTAAAGGATTAGAGTTTCCGGTTGTATTTCTAGTTGGTTTAGAACAAGGACTTTTTCCCCATAGTCGTACTATAGATGACCCAATTGCCTTAGAAGAAGAACGCCGTCTCTGTTATGTAGGAATTACTCGCGCCCAAGAACAACTCTTTCTTGCCCATGCCCGTGAACGCCGCCTCTATGGGTATCGTGAACCTGCGGTTCGGTCTCAGTTTTTGGATGAGTTACCCGAAGACTTAATTAGCAGTACCTTGGTGAAAGTCAAACAGCAAACGCCTTCTGTCTCAACGGAAAAGTCATCAAAATCATCTAGTTCAACGGCAAACTCTAAGGATTGGAAAAAAGGGGATTTACTGCGTCATGACACCTTTGGCGTTGGTGAAGTGACCCATGTTTTTGGTTCAGGCAAGAAAGTTAGTATTGCGGTGAAGTTTCCCAGTTTGGGGCAAAAAATTCTTGACCCTAAGCGAACCAATATACAACGGGTGAATTAGTTGGGGAATAGGTAAAAGTCAATTGTAGGGGCGGGTTTAGGGACAATTGTAGGGGCGGGTTTAGGGACAATTGT
>NZ_JBKHHI010000286.1:0-8752 GCF_046539235.1 Coleofasciculus sp. | reverse complement strand
GTCATTGGTCATTTGTCATTGGTCATTGGTCATTGGTCATTTGTCATTCGTTTACTCCCCCAGCTCCCCATCACCCCCTGCTCCCCCTCTCTCCTAACGAGCTAAATCAAAATAGAGGTTTGCTCAGATGCGGTGACGGAGAGTCCTTCTAAAATTAAAGATGGGGTATGACACGGGCCATTCCATTCTGCATCTTCACCCAAGGCAATAATCTGCTTGAGGGCAGTGTAGACGTTACCCGCAACCATAGTGTCTTTTACCCGACCGATAATCGTACCGTTGCAGACGCGATACCCTAAATCTACATTGACAGAAAAGTCTCCAGATATGCCCGCTCCACCACCGAGGATTTGGTCGATCACCAATCCATCATCCAGTTGACGCAATAAGTCTCTTAAGGAGCCTTTACCGGGTTGCACCATGATATTGACTAAACCTGGGGTGGGATAACTGCCTAAGCTGGGGCGAAATCCATTGCCTGTACTGCCAACTCCCAGTAATCGCCCGATGGTGCGATCGCCATAAAATTGTTGCAGCTGTCCTTCGCGGATTAATAATAGGGGTCGAGTCGGAGTCCCTTCGTCGTCAAAAGGACAGCTATAGGGACCCGTATTCGGTTGTTGAGATAGGGTAAGGTTTTGGGAACTGACCACTTGACCCAAGCGATCGCTCCAAGGGGAAGCCCTTTCCCATACCTGTTTTCCATTTAATGCGATTTGGACGGTATCCCAGAGTAAATCGGCGGCTTTGGCGGTGAGCAAAATCGGGACTTGACCAATAGGGGGATAGACATTATTTTGCGCCCAGTTGAGGCGTTGTAAAATTGATTGTACGACTTTATCTGAGTTAAGCTGTTCCCGTTGGGTTTGACCATCAGATACGCATAAAAAGTCATCGCCGCGCACCCATTCCACCGAGAAAAAACAGTTGAGTGTGGTGTCGGTGTAGTGACAATCTAACCCTTGAGAGTTGATCAAGCGGGTGGTTTCGGCTTCACATTCCAATTCTGCCGTACAGAGGACGTCTGGATTCGCATCCCGAATTTTAGCGATCGCTTCTTTGCCCATGACGACCAATTCTTCTACCGCCACGGATTTGCCCAAGTCGGGATAACCTTCGGTACGTCCCGGTGTGAGTTCCACCGATTCTGATTCATTCAGAGTGCTAATGGCAATGGCTCGATCCACTAAGTCTTGGGGATTCACTGCACCATAAGCAACCGCCAATCCGGGACGACCGTTTTTCCATAAGCGTAGCGCCACCCCTTCTGATTGACTACTTTCTAGCCGCTTGAGGCGATTCGCTTCAAAGAGTACAGGTCGAGACAGCGATTGCGACTGATAGACCTCAGCATCCTTGGCTCCGGCTTTGAGTGCCAGATCTAAAAGTTGTTCGCAGGGCAGGGCGGGTGACAAATTCGGAGACTCCATAATGTTTAGGGTTAATTATTCTGTTTATAGTTCCGGCTCATGGTGATAAACCCCTAACCCATTCAGGGCTACGTTAATTCTTGCAACAACCAAAATCCAGCAAAGGTTTCTGAGGTTGGTGTTGACTGCACGGCGAGAAAATGTATGGACTGGGCGTTTTCTTTGGCAGATTCAAAGCCTTGAGCTTCCGCTAGGGTTTGATCATCGGTTAGGTTGGCTAAAACCCAGCTATCAGTAGCACCCGTTTCCAGTAATAGCCGGGGAGTGACACCCCCCTGAAATTTAACAAACGCCAGTTCTAAACCCGACATCCATGCGGCTAAGGCTTTGGCGCGATCGGAGAAAATAATCATGCCCGGAATGCGCGTATCTGGAGCCAGATCCATCATGGACAGGGGAAAAGCTTCGCCAAAGTCAATCTCCCACTCATCCATATCCGCAAATGCTTCGGCTTCCAAGCTCACCAATGCCCATTTTTGTCCCTGGATGGTGTCGGGTAAGGGTTGAGGAACCTGAGGTTGGTAGCGGACAAAGGCAGAGGCGGCGGCTGAGGACTGATATCCGGGTTGATGGGGATATACGTCCTGCATCCGCTCCTGGAGCCAGCGATCCAGTGTATAGGTACGACGACTCGCGATCGCGGGAATGCCTAACTCTTGGCAGGCTTTAGTAATCATGTTGTTCATCTGACGCCGGAAAAAGCGAATTTTTGTCGGTGTTTGTCCCGATGCAGCGATCGCCTCTTCTAGGGATTGCCGCAACCATAAGGAGTTAACCTCCTGGTTGGAACAAAACTGCGCGTACTGAAATAAGTCGCCCGTGGATTGGTGGATGTTTAAAGGACTCTCACAAATTAAGACTTCCCAGAGCTTCTTCTGATTGTCATCCAATATTGGACGTGAATAGAAATCGAGTTCCCAAATAATCGTCATCTCGTTCGATGTATTGCGTTCACATGAAAGTCTGGGCAATTACAGACTCGTGCTTTCAACACCTCGACTTCGCTCAGTGTTGACCCTGAGCGAAGTCGAAGGATCAACCTGTACAGGGGTTGCTTAATTGGGCTTGCGCCCCTCCCGTTTCCGGGGTAACGTTGGGCTAAATTCCAAGCCCACGCCTTTAGGCGTGGGGTTCCTGACGCCAAGACTGTTGTAATCTAACCCCTCTTCTAATAATACGGGTTAGCGATCCGTTCCCTGAACGATTTATACCAAGTTGCGGTTAAACCGACTGGATAGGGAAGCTGGGGAAGCTGGGCAAATAATGTAGAGATGTGCTTTTGAAGCGTCTGGGAGATAACGGATGAGATGTTAATAACGCGGTAAGTTAGAGGTAAGCGCTCTATCCATACCTGTAAATCACTAATCATGCCTGTGAATCGAATTGTCCTGTTATGCGTGGTTGGAGGCGGACTGGCTATATTTGTTTTGTCAAATTTGTCAGCCCCCGTCCTGTCTATCGTATTTTTGGGAATGCAAACGGTTGCATTGCCTCTGATGGTATGGATAGGATTGGCGATCGCACTCGGCATACTCACCAGTTTAGTCTTACAATTGCTCAGTTTTCGACCCAGGAGGGTTCAGAGGTTTGATCGCGCCGCCCAAGCATCCCCTCCAAATCGCTGGCGATCAGATGTTGAGTTTGAGGAGGAGGAACCTGAACCAGAGGAAACTGAACCAGAAATGCCACCTCCCCCACCCCCTCCACCACCACCTCCTCCTGCCAAACCTTCCCCCTCTGCTTCCGGTTCGGATTGGGATCAAGCTGTTGCTCCAGAGTGGAACTTTGAAGGAAAATCGGCAACATCCATAGAGGACGAGTTTGACTGGGATGAGTTTGAGAGTCAGCCAGAAGAAGAGGTGTCAGAGGAAACAGAGCGCGATCGCCAAGAGCGCAGTATCGGAATCGATCGCAGTAGTTACGAACCACCTCAAGAACCCAGCCGCCGTTCTCAACCCGACTCGGTTTATTCCTACAGTTACCGGGACTCCAAGAAGTCTCAGTCGGGGATTGGCAAATCTGAGGCAGTGTATGATGCTAACTATCGAGTAATTACCCCGCCGTACCGCCAACCCCCACCCCAAGCGGAACCGGAGGATGAGGATGAAGATGAAGACTGGGGATTTGAGTTTGATGATCAAGGCAGAGGTTCGTAGCTGAAACTCGATCAATGAGCTAATGAACTACCCAGCGTGTAAATGGTAAAGTTGGTAACAAATTTGGTCAACAAATCAATAAAAAATTAGTCAGATGGTAAATTTATCGGCAAACTTTTGGTATGCTGAAAATTATAATTAGTCTCAACAATAGCAAGTTTCCAACACTATAAAACCAGGGAGAGCGCTCATGAGACGCCATACACTTGTTGTTTTAAGCATCACTACTGCGGTCTTTGGCTTAGTCCCCCTTGCCCAAGCTCAGTCCGACTCACCGTTTAGCGCTAATGACAATTCGGTTACGTTATCCGGTGAATCCTTACAGACTGTACAACGTCGCAGTTTATCCAACGATTACCTTTCTTTCTTCAATACCAACTCGCCCATTGCTCCAGATACAGTCGGAGTGAATTCTGCGGATTCAAGCTTTGCTATTAGCGATCGCCTACAACTTATCCTTGGAGATACTCTCACCTCTGGTGATCCCCTTGACCTATTTCCGGCTGTGGGAGAAGAGGGAGATGTTCAGCGACTCAAGTTACAAGTGCCGCTGAGTGAATAATTAGTCATAACTATTCTCAAATGACATCCGCAAAGTCGCGCAAAATTATTTGATAACTCTTGCTGATGTCACTCTCAAAAAGGGGCGTAATTTTCAGTCCTTAAATAGCATTTAGATCAGGAAGTGGTAATTCAATTTGGTTCACTTTCCGATGCTGAGTTGAGTGACCAACTTTTAGCCCCGTTGACAGATAGTAGGGGCAAGGCACTGCCTATTGGTGTCAACTTAAGCTGAAAACCAATAGATAAAAAAACGTGTTAAGGAGTCAAATATAGATGTCAAACTCATCATCCGTTAAGCCGGAAACATTAACAACCAATGATTGGAGACTTAGACCTGGTTACTTGTGTGAAGGGGGATCTGATTTTGAATCAGTTCACATTTTGTTGGGTCGGTTTTTAGCGGATCGGCATTCAGAAGATCCCTTGCCTGATGTATCCATGACGATGGAAAACGAAGGCTTTGAATGGGGCAAAGGATTGCCGTTGGAAAAGGTGATTAATTCTCAGGATGACTTGGAATTCTTGATGAAGCACCCGAACTTATTCCGCAATGCGATCGCGGTTATCGAACCCTGGGAACATGTCGGCTGTAATCCAATGGGAGAAAATGTTCGGGCTTCGCTGAATGTGGCGTATCTAGCGCAAAAAATCGCGGATTGTGATTCGATTCTGTTCCCGTTTTGGTCGTCGGGTGTACTTGATCCAGAGTTAGTTGTGCCGATCATAACCTCAGGATTAGCGGTGGTTGTGGAAGGGGGTAATCCGTCGGTGCGCGATGCTAGCACCTTTAACGATGCCAAATGTTCCCTGGAGGATCTCCATACATTCACAGATAAACTACTGCTTTCGCGATCGCCTACCAGTGCGCCAGCCTTATTTATTTGTTTGGGGCATCAATTGGCGGCACAATCTCACATTCGTTTAATTAAACGAGCCGTAGATGAGGTATTTAGCCTAGAGTATCTGGCACGCGATCGCAAGGGCAAAGCGCTAAAGTCTTTGAAAAAAGTCTGCCAGCATATTCAACAGGTGGGGAGTACGTTACAGGTAAAGAAGAAAAATGGACACCTGATTGCCAAAAACTGGGATGATCCCGAATTTGCCGTCGGTCCCAATGAAAAAAAAGAAGTGGGCTATCGTCAATTGTGGCATTATCAATCTCCTGATAGCGACACATCTGATATTCCAGAAGATTTGATTATCGCCCATGAGGTGACGGCTGATGAATTTGAAGGGGTGATCGATACGTCGATTGAGTATGAACATGAATTGAATATTTCCATGTTCCACTCTGATGAAGTGAATGAGGAAGCGATTCTCTTTGCCAACTGGGCATATCGACTGCTGCATGATGCAATTATCTCCCATCGGCATATTTTAGCCGGGAGTCCCTTATCCTGGTTAATGCAGCTTCCCTTTGCTGTGGAAATCCTTTGTTCAACGGCTGACGAAACGGAAGTAGTGACAGAATGTTCAGCAACCTGTATTAACTACAAAGATTTCGAGAGTAAATTGATCCGTCGTTCGTTTACCTGTCAATTCCACCCAGAACTCCTCCAAGATCTACGGGCTATTGGTCACCGTCATCCTCCGAATTATGATCAGTTAAAGCATGATGATGGCGCTCGTTTATTTGCCCGACTATTGTATTCTGGGATGCAGGAATAAGGGCATGATCAAGGAAAGCTCCCCCATCTTCCCTAAAATTATTCTACAAAAAGGCGACTACACTAGCCCATCCTGTCTTTCGATGATTACCGCCGCCGTCGGTTCCTTGAGTCAACTAACCCCGATAAATGACAACGAATAACGAATAGGAAGTTTATAGTTTTAACTTATATTAAGCATAAATTAAATTAATATTAAAAATATGAATTGATCACCGAATCCCTAACTATCATGAAGTCACAACTTTGATCAAGTTCAGGGAAAAACGTCTAAAAAGGTCTAAGGGAAGAAATATTGTAGTGTGGGAAAAAGCAGTGACCCTGTAACAAGTCCTAACCCAGTAAACATTCATAGATTCACTTAAAGTTGCTGATCACGAATCACTGATACTAACTAATACTAGGCTCTCGACCGACTATGTGGGTGTCGTCTTGCTTTCTCTAGAGTACCTGTTCAGTAAGCAAAATTGTCGGCTGAAGTTCCTGATAAAGAGTAACAATAGCTACAGAAAATAAATTTTTGGCGGACTACTTTTGACGAAATTTAATCCCTAACTGCGATTACTGAACTGACGTTCTATCTAGAGAGAGTCAATTAGAAATTTTATCTGGATTTGAATGAATTGGCAGAGATTTGAAAACATTCTGAATAGAAATTAGACCGAGAGTAGGCGTGCAAACTGTAGTTCAGTTTATCAACTGTCACAGTTGAATTTACTACAGCACGATCTTCCCTCTTAAATAACAGTCAAACTGAGTAGAAACAGGTTCTTAGGCAAATCTTATGTTATCGGTGCTAGACCCTACCCAAAACCCCAACACTATATCGCTGAAGGTTCTCATCGTCGAAGATGGTTACCAAACGATAAAACTATTGGGAGAAGGATTATGTTCTGAAATTAGCTATTCGTTTATTATTCAACAAGTTAGGCAGAGTTGTCAAGCCCTAACCCGATTAAATCATGAAGCGTTCGATCTTGTCATCGTTCATTTGTCCCACGCTGATCCTCACGTTTTTGATGTGGTTACTCAGATTAAACAGTTGGGCTTAACTCTGCCAATTCTCGGATTAAGGGCTAACCAGGATGAACCATTAACCCTGCAAGTTATCCAAGCAGGGACTCCCGATGATCAGGTAACGGAAAATCTCAAAGGTTATCGCTTAATTCGGGCATTGCGTCATGCGATTGACAATCAGCAACGCCAAGAATCCCAACGGTTGAATCAGGAAAAATATTGTTCAGTTATCGATAATGTCAAAGAAGTCATTTTCCAAACCGATACCCAAGGACATTGGACATTTCTGAATCGGGCTTGGACAGAAATTAGCGGATTTTCAATCGCTGAAAGTATCGGAACATCCTCTTTAAACGCTATTCATCCTGATGATTTGCAAAAGGGGCAAGAAAAATTTGATTTACTGATTACTGGAGTCCAACCATCCTGTCGTCATCGGGTGCGCTGTTTGACAAAATCCGGTGACATTCGTTGGTTAGAGGTACATGCACGGACAAATTTTGCCGCCGATGGTACAGTTTCTGGAACTACAGGAACCCTGAATGATATTACGGAACAGGTTTTAACCCAATCCGCCTTACGCATTTCCGAAGAACGACTGCAAATGGCGTTATCCGGTAGTGATTTGGGGTTATGGGATTGGCAATTAACCACTGGAGAGGTTTATTTTAATCCACAGTGGAAAAGAATGCTGGGGTATGAGCCAGAGGAAATTGACGATAATTTTCAAGCTTTTGAACAATTAGTGCATCCTGATGATTTATTGAGAATAAAATCTGGATTAAATGCTTATATAGACAGATTAATTCCTATCTATGAAGTCGAATTTCGGATGCGATGTAAAACGGGGGAATGGAAGTGGATTCTGTCTCGTGGTAAAGTCTTTGAGTGGGATAAAGCGGGTAATCCGGTAAGGATGACAGGGACTCATCGGGATATTAGCGATCGCAGACAAGCGGAGGACGCTTTGCGCTCCTCAGAAGCGCGGGAACGGAAAAAGGCGTATCAGTTAGAACTTGCCTTGTGTGAACTTAAAAATGCCCAAGCGCAGTTAGTCCAAACGAAAAAAATGGCATCCTTGGGACAGTTAGTGGCAGGTATTGCCCATGAGATCAATAATCCCATTGGCTTTATTGCCGGAAATGTTAGCTTTGCCCATCAATATGGGCGTGATTTGCTCAAATTAATCGATCTTTATCAACAGTATTATCCTCAGCCGGTTGCCGCGATTCAAGATCAAATGGAAGCAGTTGAGCTTGACTTTCTCAGGACAGACTTTCCCAAAGCCCTCAACTCGATTCGAGAAGGCGTTGTTCGGGTTCAAGACATAGTGCGATCGCTACAGCATTTTTCGCACCTGAATGAGGCACAGATGAAGGCAACCGATTTACATCAGGGGTTGGAGAGTACTTTAATAATTTTACAGAATCGCCTCAATAAAAAGCCCAACCGACCCGCTATTGAAGTGAATAAACAATTGGGTATGTTACCTAAAGTTGAATGTTATCCAGGTCAACTGAATCAAGTGTTTATTAATATTATCAGTAATGGGATTGAGGCGTTAGAAGAAAAAATCCAGCAGAATGATTCCTTTATACCCCAGATTAGGATTAGTACGGAAATAGCTGAGTTAAACTCAACTGTGATTATTCGGATTTCCGATAATGGTTTAGGTATTCCTGCTCATTTGCAAGAGCATTTATTTGAACCGTTTTTCACCACAAAACCTGTCGGACAAGGAACAGGATTGGGATTAGCCATAAGTTATCAAATTATTCAGAAACACAAAGGAAAAATTACCTGTAATTCTCAAGTGGGTATCGGCACAGAGTTTGTGATTGAAATCCCGACAACTCTAAACCATAAAACGGAACAATTGGGTCAAATTCAATGGTTACGCCAAGCTATCGGCGCTTGA